>DAICZM010000205.1 GCA_027311145.1 Ktedonobacterales bacterium | reverse complement strand
GCGCATCGGGATGGGTCAGCCGTTGAATCATGCTGCCGACGACGTGCGCACCCGCCGTGCGTGCCAGCGCACCCAGTTCGTTTACCGAGTCCTCGATACTCCAGATGTTCTCCTCGTTATCAGTATCGATGGCAACCAGGTATGCCCGTTCAGGCCCGCGTTGCGCTCCCGTGTCAATCAAACGATCTTGCTTTGCCGTAGTTTCCTCCCAAGTCAGATCAGTATATGACAACAACTCTACTTCTATTGTATGTAGGTGTTCAACGGAATGCAAGATGTCTTGTGAGGCCATCGCTTTGTCCTATGGCTGGAGACTGGCCGTTGTTGGGATCACAAAGGTTCCTTCATTCTTACAACCCGTAATATGCATGCCATCCCAACCCATCGCCACGCTGGTGCAGGCAAAGGTCGTAGGCGTGGAATGCATCCCAATGTTATAAGACTGCGCACCATCAGTCAGCGCACATGTGCTGCCCTGTTTTTGGATGGTAAACAGATGTTGCACACCCGCATCGACACCCATAAAGGTCAATTGCATGCTTGCGGCCTGACAATGCTGATAAGCTTGCCAAAAACAGTTTGTGACCTCTTGCACAGGGTGGTGTGGTGTACCGAAGGCTGGACTACCCGTGCTATGCATGATGACCGTCCCGCATGCTTTTGGGGTTGCCTGTGCTGTCGTACCCTTATTGTAGGTATAGGCGAACAATAGGCCGACTACAACCAGGACCACTAGCAGTCCGATACCCCCAATTATCCAGAGGTTCTTTTTTCCAGAGAACATATGTTTACCTCTCCTCAGTAGAATGCGCTATTTGTACGATCTTGGTGCATGACTTTTCTGTATGAACCTAATGCATAGACGTACTGGCGAGCGCAAAGTTCCCGCGCAGTGGCTTACTCTGTTAGACAACAATGTGAGCTACGTCACCTCTCACCTGTTACAATACGCTTAGTTTTATCGTCTGTAAATGTATGATAATAGACTCATCTACTACCATGTTTGAGTTCAGGAGGCACCTCGATGTCGCTCAGTGTCATAGACATTCTGTTTCTGGTCACCGTCATACTCCTCGTCTTCAATGGCTTACGCAATGGTGCGGTCTTCAGCCTGATTAACCTACTGAGCATCCCCATCGGCTTCGCCGTTTCCGTCGCTTTTGGGCCACAACTGACAGCTGCGTTGGTGACGAATCATTTGCCCGCGACGCCCCTCATTTCGTATATTGTCCTTTTTCTTGGCACTGTCCTGGTCTTGCATATCGTGGGTTCGGTCATTCATGGCCTCGTACAGAAAATCCCCGTGATCAACTTTGGTGACTCGCTGCTCGGCGGCGTGATTGGCTTTATTGAGGCATGGCTTTTATGGCTTGTGCTGTTGATTGCGCTGGGAACGTTCCTTGGTGGCCTTCAGGCCGAAATGAATGCAATACAGCAAACGGTGAGCATTATCCCAGGTGTCAAGGTCTCTTTCGACCAACTGAAAAGCTGGCACGATTTCTATAATCAAGCCGTGACCCATAGTCTGTTTGCGCAGGTCAACAGCATCTTTAATAGTAACCTGCATGGCCTCCCTCAATTACCGCACTAACTATTCTAAAGGAAAAAGCATGAGTCAGCTTCCCGATGTGGAGCAGGCAGCGCGTCATACCTTAACCCTGCCGCATGGTCAACTCTCTTATCCGGTCTTTATGCCGGATGCCACATTGGGCGTTGTGCGTTCTATCGATGCAACCGACCTGCGTCAGTGTGCTATCCAGGCCGTGGTGATGAACACCTTTCACCTGATGCAACGTCCCGGTTCGTCCACTATTCAGGCCCTCGGCGGTCTGCATAAGATGAGCGCGTGGACTGGCCCGATTATCACCGATTCTGGCGGTTTTCAGGCCTATTCGCTGATTCAGCAGAATGCGAAGTTTGGCACGCTTGATGAAGATGGTATTACCTTTAAGCCAGAGGGTGCGGATCGCAAGTTTCATCTCACGCCCGAAAAAACGGTCCAGCTTCAGATGAGCTATGATACGGATATTGTGATTTGTCTCGATGATTGTACGAATGCTGAGGCCAGTCAGGATGTGCAGGAGTTGGCGGTGAAGCGCACCGTTGCCTGGGCAAAACGCTGTAAAGAGGAGTATGAACGACTGCTCAAGCAGAAACGCCTGACTGAAGAGAACCGCCCCCTGCTCTTTGCCGTGGTGCAGGGTGGCGGCTCACGTGAGTTGCGCCAACGTTGTGCCAATGAATTGCTCGCCATTGGCTTCGACGGCTATGGCTTTGGCGGGTGGCCGCTTGACAAGCAGGGCAAACTGCTTGCAGACATCATCAGCTATACACGCGAACTGATTCCGATGCAGTTTCCGATGCACGCCCTCGGCATTGGCCATCCCGCCAATATTCTTGCCTGCGTGCGCATGGGCTATGGCATTTTTGATTGTGCGATGCCGACACGTGATGCTCGTCATGCCCGTCTCTACACATTTACCACGCCCAATCCTGTTTTGCGCGATGGCAATGATGAACGCTGGATGGCTTATGTCTATGCCAATGACGATAAATATATCAAAACCGACCGTCCCGTCTCTGCGTACTGCGATTGCCTGTGTTGCACGCACTACTCGCTTGGCTATCTACGTCACCTCTTCAAAATTAACGATACGCTCTTTTTTCGTCTTGCAACCATCCACAACCTGCGTTTTATGACGATGCTGACAGACTATCTGCGGGCACAATATTATGTACAAGCATACGAATGATGCGCAACTGGCAGACCTGCGAGCGGCCGTGCTTGCCAGCTCCAGGTATCGTACCGTTTGCCCTCAGCTTGTGGAGGTGCTTGGAAAACAGGAACTTGCCAAACGGCGCAATCTAAAAGAGGCGATTAAGGCCACGAAAAACAAACTGCACCAGATTGGCGGTGCGTATCTTGATTTGACACTAGCGGAAAACTCGGCTCTGTCTCTGGCAACGCTACGTGAAGCGGTGCATGCCGACGATCATATTGCTCTGCGGGCCGCCTGTCGCCAGTTGATGAGCTACCACGCCTCGACACGTGAGCGTTTACCTATCCTCGATGAATTCTACACACGCATCTTTGCCGAGCTTGGCCCTGTACACAGTGTGCTTGATCTGGCCTGTGGCCTCAATCCGCTGGCCTTGCCCTGGATGCCTCTCGCCCCTACCTGCATGTATTATGCCTATGACATCTATCAGCAGATCACGGACCTGCTTGACTCCTGGCTACAGCTGATCGGCAACAAAGGTTCCGCCCATCTTTGCGATATCGTGCAAGCCTGTCCGACACACGCAGTTGATGTTGCTCTGCTACTCAAAACATTGCCTTGTCTGGAACAGATCGACAAACAGAGTGGGCCGCAACTCCTTTCCACCCTACAGGCGGGCCTGCTCGTTGTCTCATTTCCCGTCCATAGTCTGGGTGGACGCAGCAAGGGGATGAGCAGCTACTACGAAGAGCATTTTCGCACATTAGTAGAAGAGACGCCCTGGCATGTGCGGCGTCGTCTAGAGTTTGCGACGGAACTGGTTTTTATTCTCGCCCGCTGATGGTATGGTACAATGCGACAGGCAACGCGAAAGAACAAACCGTTGCGTCGTACCATTCGTAGTAGTGGTGATACGATATACAAACTTTTTGAAAGCGAGGCAGAGAGAAGGCATGACACGCAGGCGCGCACGCTCACAGGATTCCTGGGAAGAGCCAGAGGAAGACTACTACGAGGATGAATACGAAGAGCAAGAGCAATACCATGAACCACAAGTGCGACGGCGACGTGCGCGCCCACGCAAGCGGCGTGTCTGGCCTGCTTTGCTTGCTGGTTGCGGCTTGGGCATCTTTCTCGCTGTGCTTGCCGCTGCTGCTGTCGTCTTTTTCACCATTCGTTCCATTCCCGGTGCTACTTCACCAGGCGGCCTGGGTTCGCTGGGTAGCGGCAACAAGTATACACAGGCGATTCCTATTGCTCCCATTCAGCTTACTGCTCTGACTCAACTGCAAGTTTGCGATAAGATCGGCAATGTTTCGATCACAAGCTCGGCGGACCCAAACGTCAATACCATCAGCGTGACGGCGACCAAGATTGTGCAGACAGATAGCCAGAGCCATGCCAATCAGGAGTTTGCGCGGATGACTGTCGAGACGCAGCCGCCCGCCAGCGCGTTGACCAACCCGTTGACGTGTACTGCCCAGACCATTGCCCCGACGGCAACAACGGGTCAGGGAACAAGCAGCAGCATACTCACGGTGAACGCGACAATGCCCGATGTGACTAGCATGTTACACGGCGCGAGCGATTCGGTTGATATCGCCGTCGTTGTGCCCAGTAGCCTTATAGCACAGGCGGGCCCCAGTATGCTCGTGCTGGTCAATGCGCCACTTGGCAATATTATCATGGATAGTATTAGCGGCAACTTGCAGATTAAGGCCAGTAGCGGCAATATCAAGATCAGTCATGCCGTGCTGGAAGCTGGCTCACACATTGAGACGGGGCAAGGCAATATTACTTTTAGTGGCTTGCTTGGTCAGCCAAGCGTTAATGCAACAGGAACGACCATCCGCTATCTTTTCCAGTGCGAACAGGGCAATATTGACGTGACATTACCGACCACTACGAATATGACGCTAGATGCCAACACGAACGTGGGCACGATTGGCGGTGACTTTAACCTTGCCGCCCAGACAAGTAATGGCATCACGAGCTATCATGGTCCACTTGTCTCCACTGCGGGCACACCGCCCGCTAATGTTCTATTGGTCACGGATGTCAGCACGGGCAATATCGTCTTTCACAAACTGGCTGTCTAATTAAGATCGTCTCACGCTTCCTATGCGGATAGCCAGATTGTCCCTCTCTTTCCTTTCTCCGTATATAGGCATGGTGGTACTCGTAGATACAAATACAATGATGATGACACAAAATATGCTCTTGTATTTGTTACCCTTGTCCTGTTTTTGAGAAAGGATGCACTATGTTCGCTCCCCGTAACAGGGTCATCTATACACTCCTTCTGGCTTGTCTTATACTGCTGACTGCTTGCAATGCCACCCCAACAGGTGAAACGCAACAGGCAACACTAACCTTACGTCCTATCGCGACCCCGCTCGTAATCACGCCCACTGTTGTGCCTGTCATGCCCGTTCCACAACGTTATAGCGCGCATATCGTCCTGCGTGGCAGTGTACGGCCTGATGATCTCACGTTCGATCAGCAAGGCCGCTTGCTCTATAGCGACGCGCACAACGGTACTGTCAATCGCGTCAATGCTGATGGCACGGTCACAGTTCTGCTACGCGGCATGGCTGCTCCCGAAGGCCTAGTGGTATTAGCCGATAATACGCTGATTATCGCAGAGCAGAGATATAATCGTATTCTAGCGTTAGCCGCTGGAGCGGCAACACCAACTGTCTTGCGTGTTTTACCGGGTATTCCCAGTACCGCAGGGTGTAAAGATGGTGTAGATGGTATTGCCTTCGACCAGACAACGCAAACGCTCATCGTGCCCGATAGCCCAACGGGCGTGGTTTATCGCATGAGCCTGGATGGCAAGACATTGACACCGCTTGTCAGTGGGATAGCGCGACCCGTTGGCGCAACCGTTGATGGACAGGGCAATATCTATGTCGCGGACGAGTGTGGTGGCGCGCTCTGGCGTATCGCCCCGGACGGCAAAACAATGCGCTACACTGGCTTTGGCATGCTAGACGATGTCGTACTCGATCAACACGGCAATGCCCTGGTGATTGACCTCCAACCGAACATCCATGCCCTGATCCGCATCAATCTGGCGACGGGCCAGCGCACAATCCTAGCACAGGATGGGTTTATCGAGCCGCAAGGTCTTGTCATTGCTCCCATTGCTCAGAGCGCGAAAAATGATACTATATGGGTATCGGATGACTATGCAAATATGATTATGGAGTACAAGCCTGCATGAGTAAACTGACCTCAATGACTGAGGCGATAGCCCGCTATGTACCAGATGGCTCATCGGTGGCGATGAGTCTGGCCCTAGAACCGTTGATCCCCTATGCCGCTGGTCACGAGATCATTCGCCAACACAAACGCGACTTGACATTGATTGGTCCCATCTCAGATATTCTGTTCGATCAATTGATCGGGGCGGGATGTGTGCAAAAGATTATCGCCGCATGGGTAGGCAATGTCAGCGAAGGATTGGCGCATTGTTATCGTCGTGCTACCGAGAAGCGTATTCCGCAGCCCATCATTGTCGAAGACCATAGCAATTATAGTATCGCTCTGGCCTTGCTGGCCGCTGCTCAAGGCGCGCCATATATTCCCACGCGCTCTCTGCTCGGCAGTGACATTGTGCGCCAAAACCCAACCTTTCGTATGGAGACGGACGCAGAGGGCATGCCGCTGCTGCTCGTGCCCGCTCTGCGCCCAGATGTCGCGATTATCCAGGTGCAGCGCAGTGATGAGGATGGCAACGCCCATGTTTGGGGCAACCTGGGTGTCTGCGAGGAGGCGTTTATGGCGGCCCGCGACGTGCTTCTTGTCGCGGAAGAGATTGTGGCTCACGAGGTGATCGTCAGCGACCCCAATCGCGTACTTGGTCCCTCTTTCAAAGTGCGTGCCGTCGTGCATGAACCCTGGGGAGCGCATCCCTCGCCCGTGCATGGCTACTACAATCGTGACCATCCGTCTTTCCATGAATATCATTTGCGCACACGCACGCTAGAGGGCTTTCAGCAGTGGCTTGACGAATGGGTGATGCAGGTTCCGAGCCGTGCCGCCTATCTTGAAAAACTAGGACGTGAGCGGCAGGAGGCCTTGGCGGTCAAAGAGCATCGCTATGCCGCGCCCGTTGACTATGGATATTAGGTGGTAAAACATGCAAAAAAAGATGGAATACACACCACGAGAATTGATGGTTGTGTGCGCGGCCCGCGAGATACGCGACGCTGAGGTTATTTTCGTCGGTATGCGTCTGCCCATCATTGCGTTCGCGTTGGCCAAACGCACACACGCCCCCACGAGTATCGGTTTCTTCGAGACAGGTATTGTGCGCGATGCCCCTTCGCGTGAGTTGCTCTACACGATGGGCGACTCGCCTAATATCGCGGGAGCGATGTGGACGACGCGCATGGCGAATCTAATGGGCCTGATGGCGACGGGTGAGGTACACCTGGGCTTTATTGGTGGAGCGGAGATTGATCGCTATGGCAACTTGAATACGTCGGTCATTGGTGCTTGGCAACATCCCGCAGTAGCTCCAAAGGTGCGTTTGCCGGGGAGTGGGGGCGGAGCCGATATCGCCTCGCTTGCGCAACGTTTGGCGATCATCATGCCGCACGAAAAACATCGCCTGCGCGAGCGCGTGGACTATGTGACCAGTCCCGGCTATGGCTATCCCGACGAGCATGGGCCGGCAGGCATGACATGGCGCAAACGTGTGGGTCTGCCGCGTGGTGGTCCAGTTGCCCTCATCACGACGCTCGCCGTCTTCAGCTTTGACGCGGAGACGGGTGAGGCGATGCTGCGCTCCTATCATCCGGGTTCCAGTATTGCAGCGGTGCAGGAGCAGACAGGGTGGCCCTTACGTCTCGCTCCCAACTGTGCAGAGACAGTTCCACCCAGCGCGGACGAACTGCGCTTGATTCGCGCATGTGATCCGCAGGGCGTCTGGACACAGTAGGTAGAGGCGAGAGGTTGATAGTGTATTATCATTATGCCTGTCTCTTCCGCGAAAAAAGAGAGAATAAATTTATGAAACGGTTCGTTGTCAAGTAAAAACAGGCGAACATGCGGATCGGCCAAAAGTTTTTAGTGGCAGAGAGGCTTATCGGCACTGGCAAACAATGGTATAATAGAAGACACTATGAACACAACGCATGTTATTATTGCCAGCACATCACTGGTGACCATCGGATAGAACCATTAGCGGCGCTTGGCGGAGAGAGGTAAACGCACATATGGCAATGTTTGAGAGCTTATCAAAACGACTTGAAGGAATTTTTAGTACATTAAGTGGGCAGGGCAAACTTACAGAAGAAGATGTCAATGCAGCCCTGCGTGAGGTCCGCATCGCGTTGATTGAGGCCGATGTCAACCTCAAGGTCGCCCGCCAATTTGTGGACAAGGTGAAGCAAAAGGCTATTGGCTCAGACGTGATGGGTAGCTTATCGCCAGCGCAGCAAGTCCTCTCGATTGTGAACGAAGAACTCATTGAGGTATTGGGTGGCACGAATGGCAATAACAAACTCGATCTGGGCGGGCCACCTCCCAATAT
>DAICZM010000204.1:2047-8278 GCA_027311145.1 Ktedonobacterales bacterium | reverse complement strand
GATTGTGGAAGATGCATAATAAAATTCTGGCACGTCTTTCTCTAGAATATTTTCTAACGGTTGGTAGGGAATACCGCCTTTCGGCCAAACCATTGCACGCGACTCCAGAAAACCAACAATGAAAATTCTTTCGCGTTTCTGCGGCACACCAAAATCTAAAGCGTTGAGAACCGTGTACTCGGCATAATAGCCCAGATCACGCAGCGTTTCCATGATACGCCCTAAAGTACGCCCTTTATCATGCCCTCTGAGCTGCTTCACATTTTCTAAGATGAATGCACGTGGCTTTTTTGTTTCCAGGATGCGTGCAATATCAAAAAAGAGTGTGCCACGTGTATCCTCAAAACCCTGGCGCGAGCCAATAATGCTAAACGGTTGGCATGGGAAACCTGCCAGTAGTAAATCATGCTCAGGAATATTAGCAGCATCGATAAGCGTAATGTCACCTTGCGGCGTTTCCTGAAAATTCGCTTCATACATGATCTGGCAATCCCGATCAATATCGGACGAGAAGACACATGTCGGTACAATTCCATGAGGCCTACAAGCTTGCTCGGTTGCAACACGGAAACCACCCAGACCACAAAATAAATCGATATAGCGTAACTGTTCCAAACCAATCCTCCACGAACTCAGGTTATTTGTTCGCTACTATAACATGGATTCCTGACCTCTCACCGTCATGTTAATACTTGCGCAGATATTTGTAGTTGTCAAAGAAGAAAAATCGTTCTCACATGCCTCCGTGACATGCTTTCGCTCAGGAACTGATAGAGGCTCCTCTTGCTACCAACCCTCCAGATATGCGGATAATAGCGATGGGAATAGCTATTGAATGGAGAACATTATATGTCCGCACTACTAGGCATTGTTTTTTTTATTGTCGGAGCCATCATAGCAATCTGGTCAACGGAACGTCTACTTGAAGGTCTCATTGGCATTTCGCTAGCATTACGCCTCTCGGCCTTCGCGGTGGGAGCCGTGCTTTCTGGTTTGGAAGCAGAAAATGTCGCGGTTGGACTGGCGGCGGGCAGCAGGGGAACAGCATCAATTGCACTGGGCACGGTCTTCGGTGGCGCGACCTTCCTTGTCTGTGTCGCGTTGGGATTGGGAGCGTTGCTCTTTCCCCTCAAGGTCACAATACCTAAAAGCGTTCTGCTTCTCTTTGCAGTGACACCGATTGTTGCCGGGCTTGCACTGCTCACCCCCATCACGCCGCGCTGGGCAGGAGCAATCTTACTGCTTGCGTTTGTTGCCGCGATGATCTATCTGGTTCGCACCTCGCGCACACATAAGTTTCTCGACGATGACGAAGTAGAAGAGGCGATGGAGAAACAGCGTCCGCTCTGGCTCGCCATTGTGTATACCATTGGCGGCCTGATACTGATCAGCATTGGCGGTGAACTGGTTGCACTAGGAGCGGAAAGGGTCATTGCCTCATTTGGCGTGCCAGCCCTCTTCATGGGCATGATCGTTGCTCCCGCAGCCATTGAGATCGAGGAGGTTTTTCGGCAGGCCGTGCCATCCAAAGAGGGACGGCACGATGTCAGCGCAGGCAATCTGATCGGCACGCTGCTCTATTTCCTGCTCTTCAACCTCGGTCTGATCGCACTCCTGACACCTGTGCGCGTTGACCCGCTCGTGATTCGTCTCGATTGGCCTTTTCTGATCATCGTCACGCTCCTGGCAACCATCTTCCTCTGGCACAAACAGGTTGGGCGTCTCGCAGGCACAATACTCCTTAGTGCGTATATTGTCTATATTGTGTTGCACATCGTGTTACGCTAATCCAGACTTACGCCCATTGCCCACGTTTCAGCTTGTGTATGCTATAATTGCCAGCATAGGCAAATTATCCCTATTTTTCTGGAGAGGAACACGCAACAAAATGGAACATATTTTGCCCAGCGGGATTTATCCGCCGCTGCCCACATTCTTTAACGCACAGGATGTCCTTGATCTACACACACTGCGTCAGCATATCGTGCGCATCGCTGATAGTGGAATCGCAGGCTATGTCCTGATGGGTTCCAATGGCGAGGCCGCACATCTCAGCGAGGATGAGCGCGCCACCCTGGTCAGCACAGCACGCGAGACCATTGGTACAGAGAGCAGTTTGCCCTTAATTGCTGGCTGTGGCGATCAATCGACACGCGCCACGATTGCCCATTGTCAGCAAGCTGCACGCTATGGAGCCGATACCGCACTTGTACTACCACCCAGTTATTATAAGGGACTCATGAACAATCAGGCACTGATTGCCCATTATCGCGCCATTGCCGATGCCAGTCCTATCCCTATCCTTATTTACAACATGCCAGCCAGCACGGGCGGCCTTGATCTGGACGCACCCACGATTTGCACGCTAGCGGGACACCCCAATATCATTGGCGTCAAAGATAGCGCGGGCAACGTGACCAAACTGGCCCAGATCGTGGCCGCTGTTCCTGAGTCGTTCCGCGTGTTTGCAGGCAGTGCCAGTTATCTTTTGCCCGCCCTTGCCGTTGGCGCAGTGGGAGCGGTAGCGGCCCTTGCCAATATCTTTCCACAGGTGGTTTGTGATGTACAAGCATTATTTGAGGCGGGCGAACTCGATGACGCTCGCTCCGTACAAGCCTCATTGATCGCTGCAAACACTGCCGTCACGGTGCTTTACGGCGTACCGGGTCTCAAAGCTGCCCTGGAAATTACCGCCGGCTACGGCGGCAACCCACGCATGCCCTTGCAACCACTGACATTACAGCAACGCGCCCAACTCACGAAAATACTGCAAGAGGTACATTCATCCAATGAGTGAGCGCATCGCGCCTAAAACGTGTGATGTATCGCCTCCAATGTGAATGTATCGCGTCTAAAAGGAACAATTGTATGGTACTGGATGTTGAACTTTACCGCCGCACCATCTACTTGCCCACCGAAAATAGCACGCACGTGCCAAGACGTATAAGCACCATTGATATCTGCCCGGAAGAGGCGCAAGCTACGCTGGTCTTTGTACATGGCTTCGGCGGCAGTGCCATGCAATGGATTTATCAATTACGTTTCTTTGGACAACAGATGCGCATCATCGCCCCAGATATCCGTGGACATGGTCACAGCGACGATCAATACAACTTGCCATACACGATGGAAGGACTCGTTAGCGATCTGAAAAGCGTGTTAGATGCGCTCGCGGTGCAGCAACCCTTTTGGCTGATCGCACACTCCTTTGGCGGAGCTATCGCGACGGAATATGCTCTGCGCTACCCCGATAGGCTCACTGGCATTGTGCTGATCGGCGTTCCTTCACGTTTTGTCCTACAACCATTGCTGCGTTGGGGTATCCAGCGTGTCCCTGACCCTATCTTTACCGCCGCGGGCAAGCTCTATGGAGCAGCACTTCATGCCCCACAACATACACTGAAAATGCTGCATGATCGCGTGATGAGCGTCTGGCGTGGCGATACCCAACTACCACTTTTGAATATTCCGGCCCTTGTCATTCTGGGACATCGTGATACCGTCTTTCAACGCGAATACTATGAAGTCGTACCACGCACTGTTCCCAACTCGCAACGCGTGGTGATCTCCGTCTCGGCTCATCTCGTGCAGCTTGAACGACCTGATGCTGTGAATCGCGCCATTCGTCGCTTTATCGAGTCATCGTATGCGCGTATTCACAGAGAACATACACACACCGATAGCAGTGCATCTATACCCTCGCCAGCAACGCTTTTTGGCAATCAAAAAAGCGCGCTACTAGCCACACGCCTCGCTGCTATGCCCTGGCTACAATACTACGATGATGGTGTCCCAGAGAATATTCCGCCCTCCCCACAATTGCTGCACGATCTGCTCAGCAACGCGGCTCAGAGCCATCCACATCAAGCCGCACTAATCTTTTTTGGGCAGAAGATTCGTTATCGCGAATTGGACTTGATAAGCAATCGTTTCGCACACATGCTGCATGCCCTAGGCATGCAGCATGGTGAGCGCGTGGCTATTGTGCTACCCAACATTCCACAATGCGTGATCGCTTTTTATGGCACACTGAAAGCTGGTAATGTCGTCGTACTGGGTAGCCCACTCTCCAGTCATGCAGAGCTACGCCATCAGTTACGTGACTCTGGAGCAAGCGTCCTACTCACGCTCACTACCTATCGCTCACAAATCGAGCAGATGTGCAGTGAAACACAGGTTCGTCATGTGATCTACACCGATGTACGCGAATATCTCCCGTTGCGCCAACGCCTGCTGCTCGCCAGCTTGATCGAGGACAACAATCCACAGAGCAAACAGGCAGCAGAAACCCAAATAGTTGAACATGGCAATGGCCGTCATCCGTGGCACGCACATGCCTTTCAACAGCTCCTACGCCGCCAGCCCAGCACCCCATTTGATAGTGGAGTAACCGCAGAACAACTGGCACTACTACAATACACCTCAGGAACGACCGATACGCCAAAAGGCGTTATGCTCTCTCACCGCAATCTGGTCACCAACGTCATTCAGGTGCGCCACTGGATTGCAGATGCCAAACGTGGACAGGAGGTTGTACTGTGCGTGTTACCGCTCTCGCATGCCTATGGCATCACGGACGCGATGAACATCGCAACCGCCCTGGCAAGCACGCTGGTGTTGTTACCAACAAGCCGTATTGAGCAGGTGATGGATGCCATTAAACGCTATCGGCCAAGCATGTTGCCCGGCGTCCCTTCACTCTACCTCGCCATTGCCAACTATCCCCATGTGAGAAACTATGGTGTTTCTGCCGTGCGCATCTGTATCAGTGGTTCAGCTTCATTACCAGTCGAAGTGCAAGAGGCATTTGAAAAACTGACTAAGGGACATCTTGTCGAAGGCTATGGCTTAACGGAAGCTGCACCCGTGACTCACTCTAATCCACTCAAGGGCGAACGACGCATCGGGCGCATCGGGCTACCCTTGCCGGGAACACAGGCCCGCATCGTTGACCCACAGACCGATGAACCATTGCCCATTGGCGAGATCGGCGAACTAGTGGTACGTGGCCCACAAGTCATGCAGGGCTACTGGCAGATGGCAGATGAAACCGCACAGGCTTTACGCAACGGCTGGCTACATACGGGCGATCTGGCACGCATGGACGAGGATGGCTTCTTCACCATTGTTGATCGCAAAAAAGATCTCATTTTGACAGGCCCCTATAATGTCTACCCGCGTGCTGTGGAAGAAGTGCTCTACGAACATCCAAAGGTTTTAGAGGCGGTAGTCGTTAGCGCAAACACGACTTCTCCTGCCTATATCAAAGCCTTCGTCGTTCTCAAACGCGGCGAACAGGCCACCGCCGACGAATTGTTAGCACTCTGCCGCGAACGCCTAGACGCCTATGAGGTTCCCACCCAGATCGAGTTTCGCCATGAACTCCCCAAAAATATTGTTGGCAAGGTGCTGCGCCGTTTGTTAGTGGAGCCTTAAGCCTATCTAACCTATCCACATGCGTGAGCGGTGCTGCACCTTTTCAGCGTCATTACTGCTATACACGTTTTTCACTCGTGTAAAAACACACAAATTGATACGTCTTGACATACGGGATTTTAGCGTGTATAGTTGTAGTAGAGATAGCGGCAGGAAGAAATCGTGATGTAAACACCTCAAGTAGGTTGCTATGAACTCATGAGAATTGGGGAACACCGATTGATACACGGCGGATTCTAAGTGCAGCGCAGGCGGCTACGCAACCTGTTCCACAAACACTTAGTCTTAATTATGAGCATCTCTTTTCTATCCAGCGCGTGCGCAACCCCTTCTCACTGCGCCCAGTGAGCTACTCTATGCTGGCCTCATACTTGGAATGCCCCTGGTGTACACATCTTCAGAAGCGCAAAAAACGCCCAAAAGAGGCCGACCATTTTACAGCACTCCAGCAGGGTAGGCTTTTCGGCAATGGCCAGCCTGACGCCCGAGTAGTCGGCACGTTGCTGCACACGGGTATCAATTTTCTGCATGCAGCAGATAGCCCAATCTCCAAAGAACTGCAAACAAAGCTCCTGCTCGACACAGATGCTATCTCCTATTTCATACAACACAACTTTCTTACCGCGTTACAACAGGCGGGTAAACTCAATCTGGCGCAATTTTTCCATGCATTGAGCCAGCATCCCACATTACTAGACGCGACCATTATTGCGCCACTGCAATCGTATCAGCGTGAACTCATCACTACTAATAGCATCATTTTCGCGGCAGCCGAACGTTTCCAATGTAAACTGC
>DAICZM010000204.1:0-2037 GCA_027311145.1 Ktedonobacterales bacterium | reverse complement strand
GCTCTCAACCAAACTGACCTTTCCAGACCATCCTGATCGCGGTGGCTACATTGGTATGGTGGGAGAATTTGACCAAATTCGCCTGCGCCGCTCCAAGAAAAATGGGCGTGTGGAGCAGGTTCCCGCCATTATCGAGTTTAAAAAAGGGCTTGGGAGTGGTAAAACCACCAACAAAATACCCACACCTTCCCTTTTTGATGATCTACCCGAAGAAGAACATCCGTCAGAAGAGGCGAGTGCCATACTGCCAACCGTCTCACACGCCATGCAATTAATGATCTACTGGCTAGCCTTTCAAACGCGCTGGGATACCAGCGATCAGGTCTATGAGAATCGGGGCATACTACACTCTATTCCGATGCCGCTCCAGCAAAATCTTGAACTCATTCTGTACAACCTGAATGACAGCAGCCAATATCGACTATGCCCCACCGATCACCAGAGTGCGCTGATGGCCTTGATCGAATGTATTTTCTATCTAGATTGGGCCTTAAAAAGTGGCTATACTGCCGCGTCGCCCGAGCATAGCTGCCAACGTAATGCGCTGACAGAGGTCCCACATGAAGCCATTCAAGTATTGGTTGGTCATACGAGCATCTCAGCCCACGAGTGTTATCAGTATGCACGGGCGGCGTTTGAACGTTTCAAAACAACCATTCGCTGGGAACGCTACGCGGCGCAATAGTCCGTGTGTACCTGGAGCATGCTTTCCTCAGCAAAGTAATCGGGATGCTCTCGACGTAATCCTTCTTCGGCAAACTGCCCTGCCAGTTCCTCTTCCATCCAGGGATAGAGGTCGGGATGCTCATAAAAGACAACCAGCATATCCGCATCCTGCTCAAAGGCCAAAAAATTGTTCCAGAGTTTGCCAATACGGCGCGCCTTCTCGCTCAGCACGGTTTCCGCTTTCGCACACTCTACCAACAGGCCACCATGCTCTGGCGTCTCTACCAGGAAGATGCCCTCATCGAGTTGCCACTGTGTATCTGCTTTGCCCCAAGGAGTATAGATATCATTTACCATACGTTTATCCTATTTTCTTACAGAGAGAACTTATCTGCCACACAGTCTAACACACTATACAACGGACAAAAAGTAGCATTTCTGCGAGGTTAGAAAGAGTATAGAACAAAATTTCTATTCTGTCAAGATATGAGAAAAATGGCATAGTAAACGCTATACGTCCACATATCCCTACGTTGTCAATGAGCGTATCAAAGGCACAAGAGAAAATATCTTTTGCCCCAGGCTTGCTACCAACATCCTCTCACCTTCCTTAGAGGTTACATAAATACACAAGAGAGGTTACATAAATACACAAGACTTTGAGCATGAGCACCAATTATTCGAATATACATTTAATCAAACTAAAAACGTACCAAAATGTATCAATTTACCTCTACGTTCATAGCATGAGGTATTTTTGAGCATGGAACCGTCTTGACAGACAATAGCCGTTAAGTATGTGCAGATGTTCCTGACTAATTTTATCTATTAATGATTGATTTACAATATGGGAAAATTTCTGAAGAAGGTTTTAAAAACTTAACTTCAATTACGTAATCTCCACCAAATTTTCACCTCATTCCTATCATATATGCTACCTCATTGGGATTATTATTACACCCATAAGTTTAGATATATGTATCTTTACCATTTAGAAGGTCTGCCATTAATGAACAATTATGAAGTCTCCAACCCCTTGGAGCACTTGCCGCCCACAAAATCTAACCTATCTGGTATAAGAAAAACGCAATTAGCAAATGCCAGTACGACCAACCAGGAATTTCCTGGCACACATTTTGAAGAAGCATCATTTTCGCATTCTCTTCAAGAAACAACGCGCACGCAAAGCTCACAATTTGCAAGTCCATTTACTATTCAGTCAGCCCATTCCCAACCTGATAAAAATAACATCCGTTCATCAGCAGGTCAGCTTGACGTGATACAGTCAGCAAGAAACACGCCCATTCTAACAGCCTCTCAGGCAGCAACTTCGTTTTCCCCAATGATATCGTTGCCTGAACAGCCAACAAC
>DAICZM010000203.1 GCA_027311145.1 Ktedonobacterales bacterium | reverse complement strand
CCGCATCGACTATCCGGAGACCGACGATGCCCACTGGCACGGGCTGGTCACGGTGCGCCGGGGCCGGGGCGTGCGGCGGGGTCCGGTGCGGCACGTGCAGGAGCAGTAGGCAGCGATATTATCGAGCTTTCACCCGCGACTCCCAGGCAGGGACAGGGACGTACCACGAAGAAATTGCCGATAGAGACGGGCACAGGCGGTGGGAGAGCTGCCGTAGCGGGTATCGGTGCGGGAGCTGGTGTTGCGGCAGCGGCGGCAGCAGGACGAGGGCGGAGTATGACCCATCCACCGCAGAGAAGTACAGCCAGGCGGTCGCGTCGTCATCCAGTACGCAATACGCTCATTGTATTGGTCCTACTGCTGTTGACTTTGCTGATTGCCTGTGGTAGTTTTGCATATATTCAGCCGAAGATGGTACAAGCGTGGGTGCAGCAGGCCGGGTTGAGTAAATACGTTCCCAAGATTAGCTTGCAGTCAGGGGTAACGGTGACTGTTGTGCCTGCCAGTCAAGTGGTTTCCGATAGTTTTGTTGTTGCGGGTCTTCCGGGCAGTGCTGATGCGACTAAATTGCAGATCAACACACGCTCGTTGTCTTATACAACACCCTTAGCGACCAGCCCAGTGACAGCAACAGGTGTGAAAAGTACCAACCCGATTGCTGCGAACGGGAAATTGACGTTTTACAACTATGGAACCATTCAAACGCAGGTCAATGGACAAACGGTTTTCACAGGGGCTGATGGCGTAAGCGTTGTGACGACCTCTGTCGCAGTCTTGCCAGCGGGAGTGATTACTGGGACGACCCTGACACCAGGTGTTGTTTCGGTGTCAGCGGTAGCTCTAAAAGCAGGGGCAAGTGGCAATATCGCGACCTTAGATATCAATGGCACGTGTTGTGTGGCAAATGGGTCGATCATTGTCAAAAACCAATCGGTCTTCACGGGTGGGCAAGATGCGCAGCATTATGCGTTTATTCAAGTGGCGGATGTGAATGCGGCTATTGCGGCCATCCAACCTGGGTTGATTACGAAGGCGCAGACAGGGCTAAAAGGCCAATTGCAGACGGGTGAATTGTTGGCGGGTAACCCGCAGTGTACGCCCAAGTCTTCGGTCGATCAGCCGACAGGCGATACGGGTAAGGCGATCCCTTCGGCAACGGCAAGCGTCTCGGTGACGTGTACGGCGCAAGCGTATAAGCAAGCCGATCTGAACGCGCTGGCCCAGACGTTTTTGGCGAAAAAGGTGACGGCTGATCCTACATTAGGGCCAAATTATGGACCTGTGGGCGAGATTATCACTACGACGACGGTAGAAGGCGTCAATCAAGGCATTGTCTCGTTCCTGTTGAGTGCGAAACAGGTCTGGGCCTATCAGTTTAATGCCACACAAAAGCAGGCATTGGCAACCTTGATAAAGGGTTTGAGTGCGGCACAGGCGGTGACAAAACTTAAAAGCCAGCCGGGTATAAGCAATGCAACAATTCCGAATGGGGTAACGACATTGTCGACAGATGCCACGCTAATCACAATTGAGATCCAGACGCCAGCAGGTCTCTCAGGTGGGTCGGGAGGAAGTACCACGCCGACAGTGCCAGCGGGAACTGGGACGCCGATACAGGGAAACGGCAGTATCCCATTTATCGCGTAGGAAAGGATAAACGCTCAATATGCTGTCTCTGGAAGGCAAGCAACTTGGAAACTATGATGTTATCCAGCGCATTCGCGTAGGGGGTATGGGTGCGGTCTATGAAGGCAGGCAGCGTACCGCGTTTGGGCGGCGCGTAGCCATCAAGGTAATTCTTGGCGACTATGCTACCGACGCTGATATGCGTCGCCGTTTTGCACGCGAGGCGCGCACAGTGGCGCGTCTTCAGCATCCGCACATTCTCCCGTTAATCGAATTTGGCGATGAGCAGAGTATTCTCTATCTCGTCATGCCTTTTATTGATGGCGGAACGTTGACTAGCTATCTCAGGCATAATCTGCTCGACCTAAGTGAGGTCGTTGCTATCTATCAACAATTGTTGGACGCGGTGGAGTATGCCCATGAACAAGGGTTGATTCACCGCGACATCAAATCTTCAAATGTGTTGTTGGAGCAGAGACGCAGTGGTCCACCGCATGTCTATCTGGCAGATTTCGGTCTGGTACGAACCTCGCGCCAGACGGGTGAAAATCCGGGCAAAACAATTCCCCTTGATCAAATTCCCGGCACGCCGCACTATATGGCTCCTGAGCAGACACGCGGTATTGTGACGCCGGCGACGGATATCTATGCTCTTGGGGTGCTGCTTTACCAGATGCTTACTGGCATGTTGCCCTACCATGACGAGGATGATGTGCGTGTGATTCAAATGCATCTCTTTTCACCTATTCCCGTGCCATCCGCGCAAGACGCTTCGATTCCGCGTGAATTGGACGAGGTTGTGCGCATGGCAATGGCAAAACGGCCTGAAACGCGCTACAAAACCATTGCACAACTGCGCGCTGCGTTTTTAGCGGCCACCAATGGGTCGACGATCGTTGGGAGTGAAGAGGTGACGGTGCGCGAGGCAGAGAAACGGCTGCCGCCAAAACGGCGAAACTCACAATCCCTGATGTTTATCGATTCGCAAGAGTTTTCTGTCCCACCAGTGCCTGCTCCAGAGCCACGTCGTCCACGCCAAGCGGCCCCCATGCCAATAGTGGTGCGTGAGCGTGCAAAAGAGCCACAACGTATCACGGAAACGGTGAAAAATCGCCCGCATGTGACGCAGCGCATCACGGAAGAGCCGGTCAATGTCCGTCGAAAACGCTCGGCGCGGCTCTGGCTGGCCACAATGTTTGTCCCATTAGTGCTGATTATTCTGCTTCTCATGCCACGCGTCTTAAATTTCAGCTTTTTCCCTTCTGGTTTCCCGGTCTTTGGCACGCCCCCAGTGGCAATGGTCTATGTGACCGCCCAGACAAAACAGGTGCAGGATACCTATGTGTTGACGGCCTCACCAGCTGTGCAAGTGCCGGAATTAGCGACTCACACTATTCCTGATCGTCTGATACAGCAAACGTTGAGCGATACACGCCTCGTGCAGACGACGGGGACAAAGACGCTGGCGGGGATATCCGCCCATGGCGTGATTCTTTTTCTCAACAGTGGCAGTATGCCGATGGTGTTTCCCGCCCAGTTTCCATTGACCTCAACACAAGGCGTGCGTGTTCAGCTTGTGCAAGGGGTTGTTGTACCGCCAAGTGAGAATGGGCAGGCAGGGAATGCGAATGCAGATGCCGTCGCAGTCAATGCGGGGACAAGTGGGAATATTGCAGCGCATGCTTTGGATGGCACCTGTTGTAGTGCCAATGTGTCCGCGACGAATCTTTCCCCTTTCACTGGTGGTGTGGACGCTCAAACGGTTCACGTGGTTGCACAGGCGGACTTGGATGGGGCGCAATCTACCGCTGAAAGTATGTTGCAGAGTAAAATACAGCAACAGTTGCAAAAGCAATTGCATGCAAATGAATCTCTGGCAGGGCAACCATCTTATACTGTAATTGTATCCTCAGACAATCCTGTGGGAACGCAAAGCGATCAGGTACAGGTGACGACGAAGCTAAGTGCGACTGCGATTGTGTATAATAATCTGATTGCCGATCATATCACTACACAGCTTTTTAGCAAGCAAGAGGTACAGTTATTGGGTGTATCCTACCAGCTACAAGGAACACCATCTATTGTGGCTCGCCAGGTGGTAACACAAGGCCAAAATGGATTGACCTATTTGAATGTAACGGTGCGTGGTAGTTGGCTCTATGTATTTTCCACGCCACAGGTAGATCAGTGGCGTCAATCGATTAAAGGGGCAACGGTCGCGGCAGCGTTGGCCTATCTCAATGCACAAACAGGCATCAGTGCCGTACAGATTCGTTTGCCTTTTGGGGCAGATCATTTCCCCACCTCAATTGACGAAATTAGAGTGATCGCGATCGTGAATAGCTGAGCATGCTATCTCATGTTTTCGTGATATAATCTGCTTTATAGTTGTGTTTTATGTCTGTGCTATACTGTGTTCAATCTATCCCTGGCAATGGATACTGTAACCACAGCAGCTTCTGTGGTCCATAGCACGGCTGATCGATAAAAAGGGTATTTCCATGACTGAAGAGCAGAATGAGCCTGGGCCGAGTGGGATGCGTTACTATAACTCTATGCTAGATTTGATGGGGAAGACGCCTCTTGTACGGCTTCAGCGCGTTGCGAGTGATGTTCCGGCGTTAATATTGGCAAAGATGGAAATGTTTAATCCTGGTGGTAGTGTGAAAGACCGGATTGCTCCGGCGATGATCGAGTATTGTGAGAAGGAGGGGCTATTGCGTCCGGGTGGAACAATAGTGGAACCCACCAGTGGCAATACTGGGCATGGTCTGGCAATCGCAGCGGCAATCAAGGGCTATCACTGTATTTTTGTCATGACCGATAAGGTAAGTGAGGAGAAGCGTAGCCTCTTGCGGGCCTATGGGGCCGAGGTGGTAATTTGCCCCAGTAGCGTGACCCACGAGTCGCCGGACTATTATAAAAATGTTGCCTATCGTCTGGCAAAGGAGATTCCGGGAGCGTGTTGTCCCGACCAGTATGCCAATCCGGCTAACCCGGAGACCCATTATAGAACGACAGGGCCGGAGATCTGGAACGATACGGCTGGTCGCATTACCGCATTTGTCGCGGGTATCGGCACGGGCGGGACGATTTCAGGAACGGCCCGTTTCCTCAAAGAGAAGAATCCTGCCATTCAAGTGATTGGTGCGGATCCGCCGGGGTCTGTCTATTCGGGCGATACGCCAAAACCGTATAAGGTTGAAGGTATTGGCATGGACCTCTATCCACATAACTATGATCCGTCACTGGTCGATGATTTTGTGCGCGTCGATGATCGTACCTCGTTCTACTGGGCACGGCGGCTTGCTCGCGAAGAAGGCATCTTAACGGGTGGTTCAGCTGGCACTGCCTTGGCGGCAGCCCTGACCTATGCACGTCGCTTGACCGCACGCGATGTGGTGGTTGTCTTGTTGCCGGACACCGGACGTGGCTACCTGAGCAAAGTCTTTAACGATACCTGGATGCGTGAAAACAATCTGCTGATGTCTGCTGAAACTGCGCAGCCAACATTGCGCGATGTACTGGCCTATCGGCGCAATAACTCGCGCAGTATGCCGATGGTTGTCAGTGTTAGCATAACAGATTCGGTGGCTGATGCAGTTGAGTTGTTGCGTCGCTATGGCATTAGCCAGACGCCAGTGGTAGAACATGGACAGATGGTAGGCAGTTTGAGCGAAGATTTGCTGCTGCGGCGTCTTGCCAGCGGCGAGCCACTGGGGCAGCTTTCTGTGCGACAGGTGCAGGGGCCACCGTTCCCACAACTTGAGGCAGATGCGCCAGCCCGCGAAGCCTATACGCTGTTTAGTAGTGGCCAATCAGCGGTCGCAGTGATGAATAACCACATCCTTGAGGGGATTGTCACGAAGAGTGATCTGCTCGAGTTTTGGGCAAATACACGCGGTGAGTAGTTTGTATGCTAGAGCGAGAGACACGGCGGATAGCATTGAATAGAGAGCGTGGGTAAGAAGAAGCGCATGCAACAGGGAACACAACATACATACATCGTGGGCGATGTTCACGGACAATTGAAGAAACTAGAGAAATTGCTGGAAGAAGCGGGCTTGATCGATCACAAACATCACTGGCATGGCGGAACGTCAACGCTCTGGTTCATGGGCGATTTTGTAGATCGCGGTGCTGATGGCATTGCGGTTGTGGATCTGGTGATGCGTCTGCAAAAAGAGGCGACTGCTGCAGGGGGCATGGTCGCCTCTGTCCTAGGCAATCACGAGATGCTTCTGCTTGCCGCCTATCGCTTTGGACGCCGTTCAACTGGCCTGGGCAGCAATTTTATCTCGCGCTGGAAAATGAATGGCGGTAATCGCAAAGACCTGGCAAGCTTGACAACGGCCCATCTCGAATGGCTTGCCAATTTACCGCCAATGGCTTTCGTTGCCAATCGCCTGTTACTGCATGCTGATGCGACCTTTTACATTAAGTATGGTCGCTCAATTGACGAAGTGAATGCTACGTTTGCGAAATTGCTGCATCGCAGTGATACGTTGGCCTGGGAAGAACTTCTGGAAGAGTTTGCCCGACGTGGAGCCTTTTATCATGCACTAGAAGGTGAGGATATTGCACGTCGCTTTCTCAATATTTTTGGTGGTCAACAAATCATTCATGGGCATACGCCAATTAGTGCTGTGTTAGGCCAACAAGCCAAGAAAGTTACCGCTCCCTGGGTCTATGCGCAAGAATTATGTGTGAATGTGGATGGGGGCATGTTTCTTGGCGGTCCAGGTTTTGTGTATCGCTTATCACCCGTTGCTTGAAATTTTAGGGAATGGAAACGCCCTACGAGGTATCTGCTCTTCTCCACCTTCACGGTCGATGCGTTGAACGAGACACATCTTGTTGCTCATACAGCAGGTGAGGCATTTGATGCCCAACGCCACGAATTGAGTCGTGCCATTAAAGCAGTCACCTGGCATGAAGTTGCTATTGTGCCAACAGATGATGGATATAAAACCAGCCTCATTTTTGATATCTAACGAGCATCGCGCTCTCTTCTCATCGTCGGTTGCCGCCAGAGCCGCACTGCTGCTAAGAAGTCGATTACTGCCAATGAATTGATGGCCTTACTCGATGTACGTGGGGTGACTGTGCGCGTGCATCGAGTAAAAATCTCTTGCCAGAAGAGGCTCCAGCTGCTTATGAAGACGCGCGGCAGGTTGTCAACTTCGTGCATAATGTGGGTCTGGCAACGCTTGTAACGCGTCTCAAACCCGTCATCGTTATCAAAGGTGGATAGTCGGGCACTGTGCCACGCAGCATGAGAGATATGATTGATTGCATCTCTCGTGCGGCCTGATAGTACATGGTTTGTGAAAGGGCCTATGCTATGCAGAGATACAGAGGAAGACTGGATGCCTATACCACCTATCTTATTTTCACCGGAATGTTCTCCCTCTTTCTCGCGCTGATTCAGACTGTCAACCTCGTCTATCAAGTCGAGGTAGCCCATCTCAATCCGCTGCAATTAGTGCTGGTTGGTACTGCGCTGGAGAGTGTGTGTTTTATTTTTCAAGTGCCAACGGGTGTGTTAGCTGATGTCTATAGTCGTCGTTTGGCGATTATTGCAGGTACGCTTATTTTGGGTGCAGGCTATGTACTGGAGGGTTCTATCCCCCAATTTTTGATGATTATGATCGGGCAGGCAATGTTCGGCATTGGCGCGACATTGATTGATGGGGCAGAACAGGCCTGGATTGCCGACGAAGTAGGGGAGAGCGACATTGGGCGTGTATTTATCCGTAGCTCTCAAATCGGGCTACTGGGAGGACTACTCGGCGCGCTACTGAGTGTCGTTCTGGCAAGTCAGCGGCTTAATTTGCCCATTGTCCTTGGCGGAAGTCTGGTGATGCTGTTGGCTATATTCTTATTTTTTGTCATGCCAGAGAATAATTTTCATATAGCCGAAAAAGATCAACGGCATTCCTGGCGCGCATTGGGCAAGACCTTTACGGATGGTCTCAGTGCTGTGCGTATGCGTCCTGTTCTCACGATGATTCTGCTTGTCGGGCTGTTTTATGGCTTATACAGTGAAGGTGTTGATCGTTTGAGTGCGGCCCATCTGCTCAATGATTACGTCTTTCCGACGTTCTGGCATCTCAAGCCTGTCGTCTGGTTTGGTGTTTTTAGTGTCGTGGGAACACTGCTCTCGCTTGGCGGAACCGAAATTGTCCGACGACATGTGAATATGAACAATCAGCGTGTACTCTTGATCGCATTGTTTGTACTGAACAGCGCAATGGTGCTATTGCTCTTACTTTTCGCGCTAGCGGGCAATTTCCCTCTGGTTGTGCTGGCATATCTCGGTTTTGGAGCGGCACGTAGTATCAATCAACCGATCTATACAACGTGGTTGACGCAAAATATTGATGCGAAAGTGCGCGCTACGGTGATCTCGATGGGCGGGCAGGTAGATGCGCTGGGTCAGATTATCGGGGGACCGCCTGTTGGCTATGTTGGCTCGCTGTTCTCCTTACGGGCTGCCCTTGTTGCTAGTAGCATCATTCTCGCGCCAGTATTATTCTTGTTCGCTCTTGTCGTGCGTAAAAGCAAAAACACTCTGCCTGCATAGCAACCCTTTCAGTCCTACTCTGTTGTCAGAATGGGGTGAGATTGTTATACTGCTTCAGAGAAGGGAAGAGGTGG
>DAICZM010000202.1 GCA_027311145.1 Ktedonobacterales bacterium | reverse complement strand
TCGGTATCAAATGCTACTCTCGGGGCTTTGCTCTTGTCAAAAACACTGTAATGCGTTTGTGATATTGTCCTTATTCCACGTGATATTGTCGTGATGTTTATCACATAAGCTACACAGCAGAGAAACATTTCCTCAGGTTTCCCTCAGGAAGATCGAGTGTTTCTGAAAGGAGGTCAGGATGGCTTATCGCTTTTCGGTAAATCAGCAATCATGTATTAATTGTGGAATATGTATGGACCTTTGTCCTGTACGTTGTCTGGATATGACACGTCCGTCGGGCGATGGTGAGATTGGTGATATAGAAGCGCGCAAGAGTCCAATTCCTGGCGAATGGGGTGAGCGTTCCTGGATGATGCTTGTACCAACACAGGTGGCATCGTGTGTGGGGTGTCAGGTGTGTGTACAGGAATGTCCGACCAATGCTATTACGATTGAAAGTAGTATAAAACAGGTTGCCTATTCAAAACGTGGCCCACTTTCATATCTACCCGCAGAGGGGGGTTGGCAACCGCTTAACGCCTATACCCGTGCGATGCCGGAAGAGCCGGGCGAGTCTCCCTGGGGTGAGAATCGTGCATGGCATGTAGCAGAACGCCAAGATGTCTGGCAGACTTGGCGCACCTGGCTTGGAGATCGTAAGGAAGATTTACGCGCACCCTGTCAGGCGGCATGTCCCGTTGGGACGAATGCCGGTTTGTATGTAAGTTTAATTGCCGAAGGTCGCTATGATGAAGCTTTGCATGTTGCTGCTGAGCCAAATCCTTTCCCGGTGATTTGTGGACGTGTGTGTACAGCACCCTGTGAAGATGCTTGCCGACGTGGTGAGTTTGATGAGCCTATCGCGATTCGCGACCTCAAACGATTCGCAACCGATCATGGTGCGCCGCTGAAACGCCGGGTCAAACCTGCAAAACAGCAATACAAAGAGAAAGTGGCGATCGTAGGGGCAGGTCCAACGGGTTTGAGCGCGGCCTATTATCTGGCACGTCGTGGCTATCATGTCACCGTTTTTGATGCCATGCCTGTCGCTGGCGGCATGATGGCTATTGGCATTCCTGATTATCGTCTGCCACGTGCCGAACTAAACCGTGATATTGATGCGATCTGTGCGCTTGGTGTCGAGCTGCGCCTCAATACTGCTATCGGACGTGATATTAACCTGGATGAAATACGTGCATCTTATGATGCTCTTCTGTTAGCTGTCGGTGCGCAACGTAGCCAACGCCTGGATATCCCTGGTGAGGCAGAACTCAAAGGTGTTGTGCCAGCAACCACGTTCTTGAAGGATTTCAACCTGAGCGAGACTACGCGTTTAGAAGGGGAAGTGGCGGTGATTGGTGGTGGTAGCACCGCGCTCGATGCGGCCCGCTCGGCCTTGCGTGCAGGGGCGAAAGCTGTCCATATTCTCTATCGTCGTAGCCGTGCCGAGATGCCTGCGCAGCATGAAGAGGTGCGTGCGGCTTTGGAAGAAGGTATTCAGCTACACGAACTGACCGCGCCAGTGCAATTGCACGGCCAAAATGGACAGTTAAGCAGTATTCAATGTGTGCGCATGAAATTAGAGCAACCCGATGAAAAAGGGCGGCGGCGTCCGGTCCCTATCGCGGGTTCTGATTTCGAGATGGCAGTTACGACTGTCCTGGTCGCGATTGGCGAAGCTCCAGACCCATCCTTCTTGCCGGAGGGAACCAGCGTGCAAGTTGCTGCATGGGGTGGTTTGCTTGTCAATAAAGAGACGTTAGCGACGGGGGCAGAAGGCATTTTCGCGGCTGGCGATGTGACCTATGGTCCAAAGACAGTGATTCACGCGGCGGCAGATGGACGAAAAGCGGCGCGTTCTATTCATGCATTCCTGCGTAAGTTCTCGCTACGTGGCGTGAAAGAGATGCCAGATGACGAGTTTGAAACAGCGTCCCCGCTTCCTGCCGATGGGCATGTGACCCTGGACCTGCGTCCAACTGCGCGTGCAGAGATGCCGTTAGAGGGTAGCAGAGCGGCACGTGATCGCTCTATTGAGTTTGCTAAAGGCTTTACAGAGGAGCAGGCCCGTCACGAGGCAAGCCGTTGTCTCCGCTGTGATCTGGCATACTTGTGTCCAAGTATTCACACAATCACCCCTGAGACTGTGGCAGGGAAGCAGAAAGTTCGTTCATAAACGCGAAGGAGGATACATCAATGTCACCAACTGATCTTACCAATGCAATCATCACAGGAATTAATGCTGGTGGTGAGCAATTTCTTGAAGGAACAATGGCAGCTGTGTTGCCGATTGTTTGGCTGGCTATGCTCGGGTTGCACCTGGGACGCCCGTATATCCTGGATATGATCGACCGTTTTACACTGCGTCTGGGTGCTGATCTGCTCTGGTTGATCTATGCTGCCTTGCGCGATATACTCATCATCTCCGGCGTGATTATGAGTTTCATGTTCTTCTTCCCTGACGTGGTCATTACGGACCAATTGCCATTGACGGGCGGTCTGGCGGCAGCTTCTCTGTTTGCTGCATTGCTGGTTAAACTGATGGGTGACCCCGATCACAACCTGCGTGACTATCGCTTGACAAGCGTGTTTCTTGCCATCGGTGCGCTCTTCTACTTTGTGCCTTATCTTCTTGGAGTGCAGGCTAACGCCATTGCTCAGGGTGCTTTCCAGAACATTAGTAGCTTCCTGGTGACGAGTTCCAATCAGACTTGGGCTGTGAATATCGGCTATGTGTCAGTTGTCTTGCTGGCAGCTATGGGGGCGTGGGCCGCAATCTACTCTGTTCGCACAGGTGGCCGCCCAGAAGTTCCAGAAACCAATGCGTAGTTGCGTCGCCCGTCACACGCTTGACGTG
The DNA here is from genome assembly GCA_027311145.1 of Ktedonobacterales bacterium. Taxonomy (GTDB): domain Bacteria; phylum Chloroflexota; class Ktedonobacteria; order Ktedonobacterales; family Ktedonobacteraceae; genus DTNP01. The sequence continues at coordinate 5,500 of DAICZM010000202.1, read as the reverse complement.
TGGCGACGGCGTAGACGAACAAACATTCGTTGATGCAGAAATAGCGAGCCTTCTGCCAAGCAATGCAGAGGTTTCGAGAAGAATAACGAGGAGTCGAATCCATGAAACCTATCGATGTTTCCAATGCGATTATGCAAGCCCTGGTTCAGGGCGGCTCACAATGGATGGTAAGTACCATCGTGGCTTTCTTGCCTGTGCTGTGGACAATGACGCTGATGCTGCACCTGGGTCGCCCTTATGTGGTACGCACGCTACGCCGCTGCGGTCTGCGTCTGGGTGCTGATGTGTGGTGGATGTCGTATCTGCTGATGCGCGATGCGCTGATGCTGATCACCTTTGCGCTCAGTTGGGTCTTCTTCCTGCCAAATCTGGTCGCCAATGCCGCATTGCCGCTGACTGGTCCACTGGCTGCGTTGTTCCTGCTGCTGGCCCTTGCCGTCAAACTCTCACGGCGCGTTGATGACGATATTCAAGCATATCGCCTCTCGACTATCTTGCTTGTGATCGGGGCAACGCTCTACTATGGACCACTGGTCTTCGCGGTTGAGGCCACAAGTCAGGGGGCTTTGGCTGGTTTCGGAGCGTTCTTCACCAGTAACCAGAATCCGATGGTCGCCTTGTGGATCATGTGGGTCTCGCTGGTTGGTGTTGGTATCATTGCCGCCTGGCTCTTTGGACGAGCATGGCTGTCCGCTAATCGCTCTATGGGTCGCCGCCTTGAGACAAATAAACAGTTGCCAAAGGCTGCCGTACAATAGATGCTTGTATAGTAAAGTAGGAGAACATATGAAAAGCATGTGTTCTCCTCTTTTATTGTGTTTTTCTAAAATGTAGAAGCATATTACAAATGTAAATGGAGTGCATTTAAGTTGATGTAGAGCATATAGATGGCAACCACCAGCACGAGTACTGCAAAGATGCGTGTGAGGGCAGTTTTCTGTTCTCCCAGCCTGATCGCCAGACGCGCCCCAATGAAACCGCCAAGAATGCCACCAATTAGATATTCTCCAACGATCAGCCAGTTCACCAAACCTGAAAGCGCGTAGGTGATAGCGGTGGTTGTGCCAAATGCTCCGACCGAAAGCAGCGAAGAACCGATGGCGTTAATCAGCGGCATACCTGTTGCAAAAATCAGGCCTGGCACGATCAGAAAGCCGCCCCCAATCCCGAAGAAGCCAGAGAGTAGCCCAACTGCCAGACTAACAGGCACGATCCGAGCGATCATCAACCACCCAGAATGGGTGTTTACATGTGATGAGATTTTGCGTGGGCGCAGCATGAAGATCACAACAACGATCATGAGCAATGCAAAGAGGAAGAGCAGTGAGGCACTGGGGAAAACCTTGCCAACCTGCGCTCCGAGAGCAGCCCCGGCAGCTCCTACGAGGGCAAAGATGAGAGCTGGTTTCCAGCGCACATTGCCAGCACGCCAATGTGGCAGCAGGTTGGCATAGGCGGTTAGTGCGACTGCGAGCGCAGTTGTTCCAATGACTACATGCGGATTATGATAGCCAACGAAGTAGAGAAGAAGAGGGACGGCGAGAATTGAGCCGCCCCCGCCGATGAGGCCTAGCGAGAAGCCAACCAGCGTTCCTGAGATAACAATCAAGATTTGCTGAAGTAACGTTAATGTGCCCATATAGAGGTCTCCTCTGTCTGCTGATAGAGCATCGCATACTTTACGAGAATTTGACGAATAGATATTATTTTGCAGGTCTTTATGTGTGAATAAATGCAAAATGCTCAATAAGGGCATGACACCCCTTGTGGGTGTCATGCTTAAACCTGCATCATTTTTAGTATACAGAGCCTTGTCGTTTGTCTATTTTTTGATGGGCAATTGTTTCCGGCCCCAGCTCATCATGCCGCCCGTCATGCTGCTCACTTGCGTAAAGCCGGCTTGTTGGAGTATCTGGGCTGCCATCGTGCTGCGGTGTCCGCTACGGCAGACCGTGATAATTTCTTTGCCAGGGTTCAGCTCATGCGAGCGTTTTGCCAGACTGCCCAGTGGAATATGCACGGCTCCTGCGATATGTCCATCGCGCCATTCGTGCTGTTCCCGTACATCAACAACAACGGCTCCAACTTTCTGGCGGGTTTTGGTCTCTTCAGGGGTCACTTCCGCGATGCTCGGCTTACTAAACAAATTGCGCAAAAACATGGTTCTTTCCTCTAATAGAAGCTCTATAAGGACGTAATAATGCCGTCCAGACGATGAAGGGGTAACTTATGCGCGGTTGCGCACTTCTAAGGCCGCGATCACGCGCTGTAAACGCAGGCGTGCCTCGCTGGCGATGGCATGCATCTGCTCGTTGCTCACAACACCGAGCATGGCCTGCGGGTCCACAATCTCTACATAGCTTTGCTCACCCTGGGCACGCACAACGACGTTGCAGGGCAAAAGTAAACCAACTTCCGGCTCTATCTCCAGCGCACGATGGGCCAGTGGCGGGTTGCACGCTCCCAGGATCGCGTAGGGTTCCATCTCGGCTCCGAGCTTCTCTTTCATGGTTTTGCGCACATCAATCTCTGTGAGAACGCCAAAACCCTCTGTTTTCAAGGCTTCTTTGACCTGTGTAATCGCTGTTTCATAGGCGACGGGAAGCGTGGTGCCAAAACCATATGCTGTTTGAAATGCTTGTGAATTCATCACATGCTCCTTTTTTCTGCTGCCACATATTGGCAGTGCGCTTGCTTTGCTTGTACGATTCTTATAGAAGGAGCGACCGCTCCTAACGGCGTAGGCCTCAGCCACCACTGGGGGCGCAGGCTGCCGAACTGCTTGCGGAGGATGATGCTTGCCGGTCAGCGGTCGCGAATGTTGAGAGTTGGCGGCGCGTCTCAGACGTACCGCAGTGTGGGCAGACGATGCCTGCCTGTCCATCGCGAAAGGAGACGAGACGTTCAAAAAGAGCGTTACAGTGGGTGCAACGATATTCGTAAATGGGCAAAATTCAGTTCTCCTTCAATGTGTTTGATGGTGCTGTGTCTACGCCAACTGCTAGTGCAAACATCTCAGCCAAGTTACCCTGCTGCATGAGCTGTTGTAAAAGCAGCTCGCGTGTAATGCGACACGCTTCTAAAATGCGCTGATCACTGAGCGAGTAGTGCATTTCTGTTCCAACACGCTCGGCTCGCACGATGTCGCGCTGGCGCATCATGGCAAGATGCTGGCTGATCTTGGCTTGCCGCTGCCCCGTTGCCTCTACGAGTGCTTTCACCGCCTTAGGGCCGTCGTCGAGTAGATAGAGGATTTCCAGGCGCGTTGGGTCGGCCAGCGTCATGCATAGCTCAGCCTGCAAGCGAAACATCTGTCGTTCTTGTTCTCGTTCCATTGTATTCACCTTGCTGAATATTCGGTAAATCGAATACATGCATATTATAATAGACTGGCTACGTCTTGTCAAGGGGGAAACGTGCCAGGTGAGACATTTTTGTGAGATGCTCACCTAGTTTCTGTGAATTGCTTGTGAGCAGCAACTGCTACGCTGAGAGGAAAGCCGATCCGCAAGAACAGAAAGCTCCCATTCATCGTCTTGCGCGTGGTGACGGCTTGTGTATCTAGGCCGACGTGTCAGGCACATAGCGCGCCGGGGCATCCTGATCGGCATGGGGTTGAGCATTATCGCAATGATCGTTGTGGCTTTTGGCTATATCACGCCGCCCGCTGGCGCGATTCTGCAAGAAATCATTGGCGTAATCGTCATCTTGAATGCTTTGCGTATTGGGCGCATCAAGCTGGTGTAATGGATGAGTGCGGCGTCCTGTACGTCTGCCCCACCAAGCTTCGAGTACATTAGTACTCAGGTAAACGATAAAGAGTAGATTGATACTGCCCACTATGAGGTAAAAGGTGTTGCGCGGCAGTGTAGAACGCCAGAGGACATAGGCCAGGAGATCAGCACTAAGCAGACCGAGCAGAATGCCAGACATTTCTCTTTGAGGTGTTTCCTCGTGGATAATTGTTGCAAGCGTAAACGGACGAGGACGCCAAAAGAGCAATATCAGCACCAGGCAAACGAACAAAATTGCAAGAATCGCTAACAATAGTACGCTGTTTTTGAGCATGGAGTCATACCCTCTTCCATAAATAAAATAGCTCAGGCTACAAAGCAAGCTCGTCGTTGAACTGTATCGTTGTGGGAAACGACTCACCTTATTGTCTATATCTTACTAATACGCACTACTCGTCAGTTCTGGCACATTGCAAAAGTGACTAGCCAGGATAGGCTATGTGCATTTTTCCGAGTGATAATGCTTGTTCTCTTGACGCCAATGCTGTGACATGGTACGCTATGATTGTACAAAAATTATCTCCATACGATGATAGAGAAGGAGGGCATATTCTATGGCAATGCTTCAAACTATCCTTCCTGGGCTGAGGGTCGCTCAGGCGTAGCGTGCGCCGCGTAGTCCGCTTTCGTAATCATGTTTTCGCTCATTTCCTGTGGGAATAGAGAGCAGCGTTTTCTGGTTGAGTGGTCTCCTGTTCGTGCTATTCTCTCTTCATCCTCGATAGCTACTGTGCTATCAGGCTACCGACGCATATACCGCACCACTTCATTCATTGTATTTACTTTACAAGGAAGGAATTGCAGGATTTTTGTGTCTTGTAGCCTGCTGCGATTTGGAGCATAGAGATGTGCTTATTTGTGTCTACTGGCAAATCATGGTAAGTTCTCCTGTGAATATGATGCCGTGTATGTAGAGCGCATTATCATCTCTAGCTGTAATACACATTCCACATTTCCTGCCGAAAAAGCATTTCCAGCAAAGGATTCATGATGACTTTTTATCGAGACGATGACGTGACGCAAGAAGATCAGGACGTGGAAGAAACCTTGGCCTATAAGGGCATCAATCGCCAGCGCAGGCGGACGCATGAGCCAGGGCCAAAACCGCAAGTTGCCAGTTCGTCCAGGCCGACCCGCAAAACCAGTTATGAGCAGAGCGAGGATGTACAGCGTTGGCTCAAGATGCACCGCGAGGACGAAGAGAGCGCGAAACCGCCATTTAATCCAACCTTTCTCGCCTCGTTGCGTGATGGTCCCTGGGTGCGCTCCTCACTGGTCCAGTTCTATGAGGATGATCTGATTACCGATGTTGTCCATGTTGTGAAAAGCGGCAAAGAGGCAACGGTCTACTGTTGTGTTGCCCACCCATCCACTGGTTTTGAGTATCTTGCTGCGAAGGTGTATCGCCCGCGCATGTTTCGCAGTTTGAAGAATGATGCGGTCTATCGTTTCAACCGTGCACAGTATGATCTGGATGGCAATACTGTGCGTGGGCGTCAGCAGCGTGGTATTCAGAAGGCGGCCAATGAGCGCAAGCGAGCGACGCAGGTAGCCCACTGGATTGAGCATGAGTTCTCAGTACAGCAGATTCTCTACGCAGGTGGTGTGCGTGTGCCGCGTCCATTTGCACAAATTGGAAACTCGATTCTGATGGACTATGTCGGTGATGTGGGTGAGCCTGCGCCGACATTGCAAGAGGTCGTGCT
>DAICZM010000201.1 GCA_027311145.1 Ktedonobacterales bacterium | reverse complement strand
CTTTATCTTAGTATCTACAGATTTTTATATTGTCTAATACTGCTAATAACTTCTAACAATTAGGAATTTCTGCTTGCTCACTTGTTCTGAAACACCACCCCGACCTCTCCCGTGTCATAGACGAACCCATGCAATGTCAATAGGAGGAGGATGCACGCCTGGCGGAGGTCAGCCTATGGCAACAATGCTATCTTTCAACTTTGCTCAATGAGACCTTGCACACCACTCGGCTATACTATGAGAAAAAAGCTTTTTTTCGGATTTCCCATAAACGGACTTCAATCTTTATTGACATTTTCGGTACTGACAAGTACAATTGAGAGAGATACGATGATGTCGCGTTATGACTAGGAGGCATCTTCATGGCTGTTGTGCATCCAGATTTCTATCGACATGAAAACCTCGTCCGCAAGTCGATACAGATACCATCAACACAACATAAAGAACTGAAGGCTCTTGCCGTTGAGCTAGACTCTTCGCTAGGAGACGTAGTGGAGACAATTATGGAACTCATGAGACAAGATAATTACCAGCAGTTAAAAGCTGCAATTATTCAGCGACGCGAACGAGAACTTTCCTCTCTCAATCTCTCCCTTGACGAAGCCTATGCCTACCTCGGTTCCATCCCAGAAACCCTTGATGACGCTCGTTACTTTTTTGAAGCTGCCCATGAAGGCATGGTAGCGTAAGGTTTGTGTGCATGAGTAGTGAGGCCAGGCCACCATTGCCCAGCCCCCAACAATCAAAATATACGGAGTCAGGCCACGTGTTGCCCAGTCCCCGTCGAGGAGAGATCTGGGATGTGAACTGGTCACCTGGTCGTGGTGCAGAGCAACAAGGCACACGCCCAGCTCTCATCATCCAAAATGACCGCGGCAATGCTTCTCCGACCTATCCACTCACTATCGTCGCCTCTATGAGCCGCACGGAACGCGAGTTGCCCTTGCACGTGCGCATCTCTCCTAATGAGGAGAATGGCCTGAGCGATTATACGGATGTAAAGTGTGAGCAGATCATGACCATCGAGAAATCGCGCCTGTTACGCCGCCGAGGCTCTATTAGCCTTGAAGAGTTGAACCGGGTTGATGTTGCACTCAAACTAAGTCTGAGCCTTCTCTCATAAGGTTGTATAACATGGATCAGTCAGACAAGACCGAGAGTGTATTTCCCCTAAATACTGGTGAGGACACTCCAATGCCTCTTCACCATTTTGGCGTGGATCAAGAACTGGAACTACACATTTTTCATGAAAAAGATGCTGCCACGCTTTTTGCTATCACCGATCAGAACCGCACCTATTTACGTCCCTGGTTGCCTTGGGTAGATCGCACACAGGGTGTCGAGGATTCGCTAGCCTTTATTCGCGATAATCTGTTGCGCTACGCCGAAAATCGTGGTTTTTCGTGTGGTATCTGGTATCTTGGTCAGCTGGTGGGAACTATCGGCTATCACGATATTGATTGGTCTGACCGCAAAGTGGAGATTGGCTACTGGTTGATCGAGGCCATGCAAGGCAAAGGGATCATGACGCGAGTTTGTCGGTCCATGGTTCTTTATGCGTTTGAGACACTCCGCTTGAATAAAGTTGAAATTCATTGTGCAACGGGCAATACACGTAGTTGCGCTATCCCACAACGGCTCGGTTTTACCCTAGAGGGTGTGATTCGCCAGGGCGAGTGGCTCTATGACCATTTTGTTGATCTCAATGTCTATGGCATACTTGCCAGTGAATGGTCGCATCGATAGTACTCAATACATCTGCAACTCGCCCATTAGTCCAGCGTATTTCTGTAAAGATATCCTCTATGCGATATAATAAGAGAGATCAATGTTTTTCTTCTGATATGAGCAAGGATAGCAGTAATGGGTAATGTGATGGTGACAACACACAAACAACGACACAGCTTCTATTGGCTCTACCGCTTGGTGCTGGGTTTTCTGCTGATACTCAGTACTGTTCTCCTCGCTTTTGTCGGTTTTAGCCCCGTCTCTTATGCAAGTAGCATTCCGGGTGGCAATGTCGCAGACCCCATCGTGCGCGCTGTCGATATCGCTAAACCTGCCGTCGTGCGCATCTTCACGAGCGTGACGGGTCATCTGCTCGTTCAGCTTGCGGCGGGAACGGTCTCTTTCCCCCAAAGTGGCACTGGTTACCCACTCACGTTCTCGGGTAGTGGAGCGTTCATTTCCGCCCATGGCGATATTCTCACTGCTGACCACGTGGTTAATCCTCCTGTACAGGACCCTGGCATTCAGCAGGCTTTTGAGGATACCGCTGCTCCTGATGTGACAACGTACCTCAATCAGCATGGCTCAAATCTGACTGCTGACCAGGTCGATCAAGAGTTGCGCAGTGGGCAGCTTAGCTCTAATCCGCACATTGATGCAACTAATAGTTATGTCTTTTTAAGTACCGATTATACAGGCCCATTAACAGCCCCAGACCTGCAAAGTGTCCCAACGGGTATATCTGTCCCGGTCGATAAAATCGAGAAGGAAAGCTCATTCAACCAGAACGATGTTGCGATTATCCACGTGGCGATGAATGATATGGCTAGCATCCCGCTGGGCAATGCCGCGAATGTGCAGCAGCAGGACGAGTTGACCATTATTGGCTTCCCCGGCAACGGCGATGTCAGCACTAAACCAACCGACCTGCTCACCTCATCGGTCAATAAAATCATCGTTAGCTCGATCAAGACGACAGATAGCGGCGCGCCCGTCATTCAAGTTGGCGGCAATGTCGAACATGGTGATAGTGGTGGCCCTGCGCTTGATAGTGGCGGACAGGTTGTTGGCATTGTCAGTTTTGGTATCTCCAGCCCCGGCTCAACCGGCAGCACCAGTTTCTTGCAAAGTAGTAGTAGCGCACTCAGCCTGGTACAATCGCTCAAACTGGATACTACGCCGGGCGCATTTCAGAAGGCATGGAGCCAGGCTTTTAACGATTATGCTGCTACCACGCCGGGCCATTGGCACACAGCCACACAGGAATTGCAACGGCTTGCCAGCACGTATCCCCTTTTCAAGGCGATTACACCGTATCTGAACTATGCGCAAACTCAGGCGGCAACAGAAAAAGCGACCGTCATGCCGTTGCAAACAGGCCAGAGTAGCCCAGGCAGCACGGGTAGTGTGCAATCTCTGGGATCATTAACCCTGATCGGTGTTATCCTGCTCGCGCTCGCGCTCTTGATCGTTGTGTTGCTCGCTCTGGTATGGCGGCGCAGCAGAAATAAAAAGGTGAATGCAGCACAGGCTGCGCAGTCGTTGCCAATGGCACAAGGGCCGCAGACCCCTCCATCGATTGTGCCTGTTGGCTCCTATCCTAGCTATGTGGGGACAACGAATGGAGGAAATGAGCCGGCCTATCGTGTGCCACAAGGTGCGCCGGGGGCTGTGGATAGTTCGCTAGCTGGCATGGGCGCTTTTGGCGCGCCGGCAGGCTCGTCACAAGTGCGACCATTCCAGCCCATTAAGCAACCTCAACTCCAACCCCAGCAAGGGCCGTCAGCTCAAAAGCCTTTTTCTGCTCCTACGATACCAGGTAATGGATTTGGACAAGATTTGTCTAGTAGCCCCTCGGGGCTTTTGCGCCCCTGGCCTTGTGGGCATATGAACCGCTCGAATGCGCGCTTCTGTAGCGTATGCGGTGAACCTGCTCCACCACCGCCACCGATGCGTCGTGTGGAGCAATAATAAAATTTAAGAAGAAACGGTACTGCGATACATGATACACAAAGTTGCACATGGAACCATCTTTCCACGTGAGGATGGCAAGATCATTGATGAGCATTTCGGCGTTCTTAACACGCAGCAAGATGATTTCAGTCTTGCCCATATGATGGCTCCGCCCGCGTGGCGGGAACCCGCGCAGCTTGCCCAGTTTGATGAGGTGGTCATCGTCGTGCAGGGAACGCTGCTGGTTGAGGCCGATGGGCAGCGTGTCGAGGTGCAATCCGGCGAGAGCGCGTTGATTGGCAAGGGCACGTTGGTGACCTACAGCAATGCCTCACAAGAGCAACGCTGTGAATACTGGTCACTCTGTATGCCGGCTTTCCGCCCCGAACGTACTGCTATGCAGGCATAACGATCGGGCGAGATGCTGCACGGAAGAGAGAAGAACCACCTAGGCGAAAAATTGCTCAGTCGGCACGGAAGCGATCTCGGGCACGATGAGAGAGTGCAGTGCGTTCTGTCCCTCGAAAAAGCCAAGTGAGCGATAGGTTCCCTCTTGCAAAACCAACACTTCGACTGTCTGCGAGGCAGCGTCAGCAATCCAGTATTCAGGGACATCTGCGCGGGCATAAGCTGCACACTTTTCGCGCCGATCATAGATGGCAGTGGCGGGAGAAGCGACTTCGACAACGAGGTCGGGCGCGCCCAACAGCCTTCCAGGCTGTAAACGCTCCAAATGTTCTGAGAGGACGACGAGTATATCGGGTTGTACCAGCGTGTGTTCGTCAAGCAAGACATCAAAAAGAGCAATACGCACTTTGCCTTTGCCTGCGAACTCAACAAGCATTAAAAGATAGTGAGCTAGGCGCAAAGATGCGTCTTGGTGAGACCCTGTGGGCGAAGGGGCCATAAACAACACTCCCTCAATAATTTCGTAGCGGCATCCATCCTCCGGCAAAGTGGCATAGTGAGCTGAGGTCCAACAGCCCTGGGTTGGTCCTGGTATATAGTCGGCGCGGGTAACGACATTGGGTTTAGTAGATATGGTAGTCATTCTGGTCCTGCTTTCTGCCCATTGGCGGACACTCTCAGCCGCTATCGTATGCTTATACTAGCATAGAAAAACAGACAATACAATAGCTCAACTGTAAATTGATACCTCTACACGCTTTAGGCATTGATAATCGTTTTCATGCTGCGACAGTAGGCGATCAGGCGGCTAAAAATGTCCAGTTGTTCTAAAACAGTGACCGAACCAACTAGAATCAGCTTGTGTTGGGCGCGTGTAAGGGCCACATTCAGACGGTTGGGATTGGTCAAGAAATCGCGCAAATCTCCCTGTGGCACATGCTGCGTGGCAAATGAGATGATGATAATCTGACGCTCGCCTCCCTGGAAGCGGTCAACTGTGTCAACTGTCAGGCGTGTCTCGATGGCATCGAGTTGATAGTCTTCCCGCCACCTGGCAAGTTGCTCTGGCTCAAATAAATAATGCCGCAATGTTGCTACCTGGGCGCGATAGGGCGCGATGATCCCAATGTGTTCTGGTCGGATACCTCGTGCGAATAAGCCATTGACGGTAGCGGATACGGTCTGTGCCTCTGCATGGCTGGTCTTGCCACTTTTATGTACGTTTTGCTCTTGTACATTGAGAAATACCAATGGATAGACGGGTCGAATAGCTTGGGTAATCTCTGCCAGCTCATTTGTCACGGTGAATGCCACATTCAGTATGGCTTTTCTGTTCGCTGCGCCCGCCACAAGGTTGCCATTATAGAAGACTTTTGATGAAAAATTGGCGATCCATTCGTTCATACGATATTGTGTGCGCAGAGAGACGCAGGCACTCTCGTGTTCGTTTGCCTCTTTGGAAGCTGTGTCTTGCTCTTTTAATAATTTGAAAAGTGAGGTTGCCAGACCTGTTTTGTTCTGTTGAGCGTCCTGTTCGCCCGTTGCCTCTTTATGCAGTACCAGCGGGGGAAGCTGTTGTTCATCACCAACGAGAATAAAACTACGGGCAAAACGCAAAGCTCCCAGCAAGGCAGGCACTGTAAGCTGGCTGGCCTCGTCGATAATGGCGACATCGAAGGGCAGTTGACCCTCAATGCCGCTCAGCATATGCGGCGAATATTTGTCAGATGACCATGTTGCTGTGGTTGAAGCTACAACAGGGGCAATGCGCAGCATCGCGCGTGCGCTACATCCGGCGGGCATCCCACTCTGCTCTGGTGAGGCTGCGAGTAATTTTTGTAGCAAGCGTTCCTGGATCAGCGGATTTTCATCAATACTGCGTTCATGCCCGATGCGCACAAAAGTATGGAAATGCTCTTGTTGCGCCAGGCGTTTGAGCATGTTATCAACGGCCTGATTCGTGAAAGCCGCCAGCAGCACCCGTTGGCCACGTTGTACAAAACGTTTGACGATTTCTGCGATCACGCTAGTTTTGCCTGTTCCGGGCGGTCCTTGAATGAGCAAGTAATCTCGCATTTGCATGGCACGCTCGACGGCTCTCAGTTGTTCTGCGTTAAAATCGGCTCGTGGGACAACTGCATCTGCCTCTGTGTGCCTGAAACGAGGGCGCATGCGGCCTGCGACTAGATCGCGCATACGTGGTTCAGCATCGAGCCAGCGCATCAAATTCTGTACAGTGCGCACATGTACGAGATCATTGTCATAGCGGTCGATCTGTTGGGGTGTATGGATGCGTTCGGGCGTCCAGACCGTAACACTGTTAGCACTAATTGCCGTAATGGTTCCTGTCACGACTTCACCGCGAATTGGGTCGCCATCACTTAACAGAACTTCATCGCCTTTGCGCAATTCAGAGGCGTTGGCACAGGTGAAGGTCTGCTCCCACTCACCTTGCGCTGTTTGCTGAATGTTAGGCATCTGCAAATCTTTGATAATGGCCCCACGTGCCTCGCGTTCAGCACTGTTTTCACGCCAGAGCCGAGCCTGTTGGTGGTCAGCTTCACGCCCTTCATGTTGGAGTAAGTGGTAATAGTGGGCAAAGAAAGCACGATCATCGGCCGTATCCAGTGGCCTTTCCGGTCTTGTAAGCGATGAGGTCGGTGGTATCTCATCATTGGGGCGGGTTGCCTCAGCATGGTTTTCGTTGGGGGGACTAATTGCTTCGCGTAGATTGATTTCTGGCTGTGGTGGTTGCCAGTCGAGAGCAGCGGAGACACGCTGGCACTGCACCAGCATAGCACATTTGGTGCAACGGCTCGGCCCAGGTGGTGCTGAGGGCGTCCCTGTGACATGATAAAGAGCAAGCAGGTTGCGCGTCTCGTTGACACGATGAAAGTCGCGGATGTTGAAAGGGATGCCGTGTGTTTGCGCACTGTGTGGAATGCCGCTATAGACCAGCATGGCTTGCGCTTTCTGCATTTTCTGATCGCGTCGAGCTGTTAATTGTGCATAATAGCCATGTACCTGCCGTTTATGGTCGGGCTTTGGCAATTCGCGGGTGGCATTGCCTGTTTTCAGTTCGAGAAAGCGTTGTTGATCGTGTTGTTGCCAGAACAGGTCGAGACGACCACGCAAACCGATTTCGGGTGTGAGCAGGAACGTTTCAGCACGCACACTGCTGGTCTGATGTTCTGTTTGGGTGGTGAGTAGTGTCCAGAGCGAGCTATGTTCTCGTGTATACCAGACGGCAAGGCTTTCTAAATGTGGCAAGACATCGCTGGCAATGGCATCAGGCGTGATATCGGCAAGTTCCAGGTCGAGTTTGTAGTGTTGCAATGCTTTTGTGAGCGTCTTACGCAGAAAAGCCAGTGGCTCATGGCTTGGCGAGAGTTCGTCATGAGTAAGCGCATTGTGGGCACGGCGCACGGGGTCTTCGTTTTTCAGCAGTTCTTTAAAACAGAAATGAATTAGGTTGCCACGAATGGTGGCGGCAGAGGGTGGCGAGGCGACAAGACGGTTGAGCAGATATTGGCGTGTGCAATAGCTAGCGTGTGCAAGATCGGTGATGTTGAGCAAAATATCGGGTTCTAGAATGACTGCTGTATGGGTTTGAGCCGTATAGTGGTGCAAAGGCATCCCTTGATACTCAGTAATGTTAGTTGCATCAGACAGGTGATAGATGCGCACATGTAGGCCATCTTGTGCGAGGGTGGGGCCACGTGCGACCAACTCTTTGACAAGATTATGGTAATATTCTTTGAGGGCAAGCGAGGCGATATAGTGAACGGATTGAACCTCTGCGTGTGGCCGCCTGATTTTCTCAACCCGGATCGTGATGAACGGCAGCGTTTTGCCATTGATGGTGCGTTCATGGGCGGCGATAATCTGACCTTCTAAAAGGGTAAGAAAGCAGGTATTTCCAGAGTAAACACAGAGAAAGCAGTCTTTTTCGTGTGCATCTTTGGCGGAAATGGACTGGTGTGCTATATCGGTATACGAATAGGACACGTCGCTTTGTGGATAAGATAGATCAGTATTGAGATAGGATACATCGGCATGCGAACGCAGAGCATCGGTTGGCGGACGCGATTTCTCTGTTTCTACGGGTTCTTCAGGCATATATTTATTTGATTATTCGATCCGGTACATAGATGGCAGAAACATCTTTGAGACCCATATCCCATTCGCCACCGAACCCGGAGTTACTCCAAAGTTCGATTTTGAATTGCACTTTCTTCGACCTCGCAT
>DAICZM010000200.1 GCA_027311145.1 Ktedonobacterales bacterium | reverse complement strand
AACAAGAACACAGTATCACTGATAGGATAGAAGGAAGGCAATAGCAATGTCAAATGAAGAGCATACAAGCACTGAGATGCCCGATAAGCATACCGTTGTGCGCTCCATCGTCGATGACGGCGAAGCGAAAACGGTGGCGGCAAGTAATACAGGCGAAGAGGGGGTAGTTCTCCTCGAACGAGCTGAACCCGTCGCAATATTGACACTCTCTCGGCCAGCCGCCCTCAACGCGCTGACATGGTCGATGTATCAGCAGATGGAAGAACATCTTGAAGCTCTCGCCAGTGACAATGCTATCCGCGCTATCATCTTACGTGGCGATGGCGGCAAGGCATTCGCAGCAGGAACCGACATTCAACAGTTTGTTGGCTTTACAGGCGAGATGGGCGTGGAGTACGAGAAGAAGATGGAAGCGATCATCGAGCGGCTCTACACCTATCCCAAACCAACGATTGCCGTCGTGCAAGGCTACGCGGTGGGAGCGGGTATCATCTTACCGGCCGTGTGCGATCTGCGCTATGCCACGCCTTCGTCGCGCTTCGGCGTCCCCATCGGGCGCACGCTGGGCAACTGCCTGAGCCTCAAAAACTATCAGCATCTTGTGAACGGCTTTGGCGCGATGCATACCAAAGAGATGCTCTTCACGGGCCGCCTGCTTTCGGCTACTGACGCCCTGCAATGTGGTTTCCTCACGGGAATACTCGATGAAGCCCAGATCATGCAGCACGCGCAAGATATTGCGCAACAGGTCAGCATGATCGCCCCACTCACCATCTGGGCCGCGAAAGAGGCCCATCGCCGTCTGGCTGAAAACGCGCAGACGACACCCTTTGACGATGTTATCACACAGGTCTATGGTAGCGCAGATTTTGCTGAGGGCGTACAAGCCTACCTTGACAAGCGCAAGCCGACCTGGCAAGGCAAATAAAAACTAAAAGAAACACGCATAGTCGACATCATGCGTGTTTCTTTTGTATTGTAGCAAGTGTTATCAGATGTCAGAGCTTCTTAAATGTGCATGTCACCTTGCCAAAAGAGAGCGCGTCGCCATCATTAAGCGGCATCGCCTTATCGGGTTCCAGACGTTTGCCGTTGATGCGCGTCGCATTCGTGCTATTGAGATCGGTAAGTGTAAATGTGCTACCAATATGTTCAAAGGCGGCATGGATGCGCGAAACCGTATCGGCTCCCTGCATGTCACTCAGATCAACCGCTGGCTTGTCACCACCCAGGTCGTGATCATAACGTCCCACAACGGCATTCTCGCCCGCCAGTTCAATCCGTTTACCATCGGCGAAGAGCAACGCAGCCCAAGGTGCGCTCGTATCTAGCGGCTGAGAGGCAGGATGCGCGACGAGCGGTTTTGCCGGAACAGGAGCCGGCATTGTCTGTTCTTGAGCAGAAGTTAATGGTGTATAGTATTGCGCCTGTGGTCGAGCTGGTGGTGGTGCTGGCTCAGGTTTGGCCTGGCCCGGCACAAACGTCACCTTTGGCTGGGGCGGCACAGACGAGGTCTGAGTAGCGGGTGGCACATAATAGGGCGGTGGCGTCGGTTTCGGCGATACAGGCTTGGGCTGAGCAACCGTTGGCGCAGCATACGGCTCTACCTTTGACGGCTCAGATGGCACGGCGGGCGGCGTATAGTAGACTGTTGGCGCGGGCGGCACGGGCGGTTGAGCAGGCGGTGGTGTATAGACAGGTGCTGGCGGTTGCGGCACAGCTCTGACAGGCGGTTGAGCAGGTGGCGCCGTATACGTTGGCGTTACAGGGCGAGACTGCGTTCCCTGGAAGGTTGAGGAACCACACTTGGGGCAATAAGCCACGCCCTGGTTGAGTTCTGTATTGCAGTTAGGACAATGCGCCTTTGGTAATGCAAGCGTGCGCCCACAGCCAGAACAGAAGGTATCACCCGCCTCATACGGTGTGTTACAACTTGGACAGCGCAATTTCGAGGGGGCGGGCAGAACTTGTGGCGGAACGGACGTTACCGTCACATACTGTTGCGATGGCACGTATTGCGGCGTCTGCGCATAAGGCGGTGCGCCCCATTGCTGCTGCACCTGTGGCATCAACTGCACAGGGACGGGACCCGCCATCACCCCAGGCCGCTGCTGACGCACCAAATTGTCAACCATATTCAAGGCCTGGTTACCCAGACTGGCCTGGCGTAACGCTCCCGCACCAGCAGTCAGAGCAAGCGGCCAGAGAATCGGAAATGCCACAATGCCTATCGTGCCAACCGCCGCTTTATCCAGCCACTTCTGTTGTCCAATCAGCGCGAGGATACCACCCGCCGTGCGTTGGATGGTCAGCGAGACGGCAGCTTGCATACCAATAATAGCCTCCAGATCGCCACCCTTCTTCAACTGCACGAGCATCTGATCTTTATTGCCAAACTGCTGTACCTGATAGCCCTGCGCAATATATACATTCGCCATATCATTGGCAAGACGTTCAATATCAATATCTTCCGCGTTATAAAATCGGGCATCCATCCAATATCCCTCCAGCACTGCTTTGCATACTCAAACAAAACATCTCTCGTGTGTTATCTTTCTCACGCGCTGTCACAGCAAGAATAGCACATTGCTCGCTGTGCATATTCCCATGTCTGCACATTTTGCCCTATTCAGCAGCTATCACAACATCCTCTATTTCTACGTACCTGCCAGATCAAAGTTAGAAGTTTTTGTCTTGTATACAGCATGTTTCAGTATACCACACAAAAATGATACAATAGATTTATGCTAATTATCCCATTACCGGAAAATAATATCTATGCATGAAGAAATAGAGATTGTCACACCAGAGCGTGATGAAGGAAATGAGCTTGTATCGCGTAACACGCTCCGTTATATTATCTTGGGCCTACTCTGGGCGCATCCGATGAGTGGTTACGACATTAAGCAGGCGTTCGAGCGTGCCCTTGCCAGCTATTGGAACGCGGGCAACAGCCAGATTTACACCACGCTCAAGCATCTCAGCCAGGCTCATCTGGTCGAATCCGAGATCATCGTGCAGACGGCGCGTCCCAATCGCAAGGTCTACCGCCTGACAGAAGCAGGAGAGGCCGAACTGGAACATTGGCTACAAGAAGAAGTGCCTGCACGTTTCACGAAGGATGAGTTTCTCACCAAGCTCTTCTTCTGCGGCGAGACCAGCGACGAAATTGCCCTGCAACACCTGCACGAGCATCGCGAGAGCCTGCGCACACAACTCGCACATATGGAGTGGGCACGCCAGCAGTATGCCACCCGTCCCGCACGCCGTCCGCGCCTGCTCGAATACCAGATGCTCGTGCGCGAATATAAAGAAGCCGTGCTCAAAGCGGGCTTAGAGGTAACAGAGCGCGCCATTCAACGGATCGAACAGGAGCATAAGGAATAATTGAAAGCATGAATTGTGTGATAGTATATAGATGATAGCTTGCTTACTGTTTTATCATAAGGAGTTCACGTTGACGAGCTTACACCCACAATTCGCATCCTTGACGCTCAGTCATGACGCACCGATTGATCTGCACATGCATACCACATATAGCGATGGCCGCTGGCCCGCCCCACAACTGATCGACTACCTGGCAAATGAAGGTTTTGCCTTCGTCGCGGTCACCGACCATGACCGCGTGGACAAGGTGGCGGAGATTCAAGAGCTTGGCGCGGCCCGCCAGTTACCCGTTCTGGCTGGCGTTGAGATGAGTACGGAATGGGGCGAGCATATGGCCCACATGCTGTGCTATGGCTTCGATCCACAGCAGAACCAATTAACAGAGTTGACCGAGAAGATTGTGCGCTTACAATTGGAGAATACGCACGAGGTCAACGCGGCACTGCGCAAACGCGGCTACGAATTTCCACGCCAGGAAGAGGTGCTAGCGGAGAATGGTGGACAGTTGCGCCGCCCCGCCGATAATGCGCATCTGCTACGCACGCATGGCTACGTCTCGGACTGGCAGAGTGCCATCAAGATGATCGAGGACGCGGGCTTCATCTCCGTCCGCGCTGGCATGGCAGAGACCGTTGACGCCGCCCACCGTAGCGGAGCGGTCTGTCTGATTGCACATCCCGGACGCAAGGAGCGCGGCTTCACCTATTATGACCCCGACCTGCTTGACCGTCTGCGCGCCGAAATTCCGATTGATGGCATCGAAATCTATCATCCCTACCACAGCCAGGAGACCATCGCAACCTACCTGGACTATGTGCAGAAACACAATCTGTTGTTCAGCACAGGCTCAGACTCGCACGGCATCGCCAGCCGTATGCCACTCAAGCACAAAGCCGAAATCAGCCGCAACCTGCTCGAACGGCTCGGTATCAACGTTCAGGCATAACCAACATTTTATGCAGGAACCGATGTTAGTGAGCAGCAGTTCACTGACGTCGGTTCTCATATACATTTATCAGAATCGCTCAATTTGACTTAGATTATGAGATTTGTTGCCAGCTTTGCCCATCCCACTTCCAGAGGCTATTGATGACTGGCCCACCTTCCAGGTCTGCCGCAAAGGCAAATAGGGCCTTTTGAGCTGTACTATAAAAAATCGACAAGCTACTTATTGAAGTAGTCTGTATTGGCTCTTGCGTCCAATTGCCGTTACTCCATATCCACGACACTAATATGCTCTGGCTACCTGAACCATTTCCTCCCGCTAATACCATGATAAGTTGACCTGTTGCGGCATCATAAGCCATTGAGGTCGTGCTCCCATACTCCGCCATCAATGTCCCGTTATACTGAAAATCTATTTGCGGAGCAGTGGCAGGATGTTGCATCTGCCAGGTTGTGCCATCCCAGGTCCAGGTATCATTTAACAAGGCTGCCGGTCCGCTCCCGTCATTGCCTCCGAATAAAATGACCTTCTGCGTCGTAGGATCGTATGCAGTGCTTGCGCCGTACCGTGCAGGCGGCGAAACAGCTGGTACGTGTTTTGTCCAATTGGAGCCATCCCACGTCCAGGTGTCATTGAGCGTATGCATAATTTTTCCCTGGTCGGGTGTCGCGCCATCTTCGCCACCAA
Organism: Ktedonobacterales bacterium; assembly: GCA_027311145.1. GTDB lineage: Bacteria > Chloroflexota > Ktedonobacteria > Ktedonobacterales > Ktedonobacteraceae > DTNP01. Next base: position 3,355 of record DAICZM010000200.1, on the reverse strand, counting down.
ACAGAACCACCTGGCTTGTTGTGGCATCATACACCAGACTCTCAGCTTGACGTGGTGAGGGCGAGTTTGCGGGAGAAAGTTTAGCCCAATTCGTACCATTCCAGAGCCAGGTATCCCCAAAATATTGTGAATTATAGTTGCCACCAAAGAGCAGGGTCTGACCCGTCGCCGCATCAAAGACTATTTCGCCATACGCAGGGGGTGGAGAGACGGTCGGGTGTTGTTGAGTCCATACATTGCCATCCCAAAGCCACGTATCCGTCAAATTCCCTCCCAGTGAAGGTTCACCTCCAAACAGTAGCAATCCCCCAGCCTTTGTGCTATAGGCGAGAGATGGATATTGCCTCGGAGCAGGCCAGATGGCATTCGCCGTTGCGGTGGGGGTTGGAGTAGGGGTAGACAGAGTAAATTGCTCGGTCGGCTTTTGCAAAGAAATAGTTGATGTAGAGGATGTACTGCCTAGACCAGGGAGACCCGCACATGCGGCTAAAAAAGTGACACACAGGACATAGCAGAGCAAAGATAGCATAGAACGCGCAAAACATCCTGAGAGATTTGAATACATGAAATCTCCTTTCTGATCGAGAGCGATAGTATGGCACATCCTGCTGAAGGCAGGTCCTATTGCCCTGCAAAAGAGAGATAAATACAAACACACAAGCAACCCACGTTCTCTACTGATGGATATCAAGAAAACAAACATTATATTTCGCTAGCATAACCCGACAAATATGTTCTTTTCTCCATCGCGTGTGTGGCAGTTTTAGCCTCTTTCTCATTTTATACTTTCTGCTGAGCTAAATGTCAAGTAGCTACATATATTTTCACAGAATTAGAAAATGTAAATCTTTAAAAATTTTCTACATCTAAAAACAAAAAAGGCATGACACCTTTCCAGGAATGTCATGCCCTCAAAGATCAGGATTAGCCGTTTTTCTTTACAGGTTTCGTGGTGGGCTTGCTCGGAACCACACCAGAAGGACCGCCAAGTGTGAGATGGAACCAGTTTACCGCCGCCATTGCGACATTTTGGGGCAGATACCAGTCCGTTGTGGTGATGCCTGGATAGTGAACTGTTGCCTGTACAATGCCGCTCGGAACGGGGAAATCCTGCACGGGCTTGCCCTGCTCTGCCAACAGCATCGAATCATGCCAGATCGGGCCTGCACCCGTCACGCCGATCACGTTGACCATTGGCGAGTTATCGTCGTTGCCAGCCCAGACACCCATCACATAATCGCTCGTGTACCCAATCGTCCAGTTATCACGAAAATTGTTAGAGGTTCCCGTCTTGACCGCCGCAGGCCGAATCGTACCTGGGTTGCCTACGTAACAATCATAGGTCGAGTTGCTGTAAAGCGAGAGTTCGCTACACGGACCAAATTCATAGGAACGGGCCGCGTTATCGCTCAAGATGCTTGTCACCATGTAGGCTGACTGTGGCGTGACCACACGTACACCTTTTGGCTGTGCATCGAACACGATATGGCCTTGCATATCCTTGACCGTGTCAATAGCATGCGGCGCGACATGCATGCCGCCAGTGGCAAAAGCACCGTAGGCCGAGGTCATATCGAGTAAATGCACGCTGAGGCTACCCAGCACCAGGGAATAGGTCGGTGTGCCCTCATATGAGGTAATGCCCATTGTCTGTGCAGTCTGCATCGCCTTGTTAATGCCAACCTGCATCAACAATTTGACCGCCGGAATATTGAACGAGTTTGCCAGCGCAGTGCGCAAGGTAAGTAGGCCATGATAATGCAAATCATAGTTACTCGGTTGATAGGGTGGCTGTCCACAGCACATCGGAATGCTCAAGGGACCATCCATCACGGGTGTGCCAGGGCTAAGACCCTGCTCAAATGCGGTCACATACACAAATGGTTTAAAAGACGAACCGGGTTGCCGATACCCCTGCGTCGCAATATCAAAATCATTTTTGGTTGGGTTAATATTGCCAAGCAGCACACGAATCGCGCCATTATGCTGATCCAGCAAGACCTCAGCAGCATCGGTCACATTATTAGACTGAACCAATTGCGCGATATGCTGCTGCGCAATCGCCAAGACCTGGTTTTGCAGGTTCAAATCGAGCGTTGTATACACTGAGTAGCCTGAACGAGCCAAATTACTGATTGGTTGATGCACATCCTGTGCTAGCTCATTCAAAGCATACAGAGCAAAATGGGGCGCAACAGCATTATTAATCATGCCAAGATGCAAGAAATTTGGACTTTTTGCCTCAGCTAACGCCGCCACTTCCTGCTGGTGAGTGATATAGTGCTGCGTATACATACGCCCTAACACATCCTGCAAACGCGCATAAGCCGCCTGCGGATGCAGGTAGGGATCGCGCCCAACAGGGGCGCTAGGAATACCGGCCAACATCGCGGATTGCGCAAGGTCGAGTTGTGCGGCTGCTGGCTTGCCTGGCTGATCTAGCAAATTGAAATAGGTGAACGCGGCAGCGTCTGCACCATATGCTTGCTCACCATAATAGATCGTGTTCAGGTACATCGAAAGAATTTGCGATTTGCTATACTGGCGCGTAATATCGGGAGCAAGCATAATTTCTTGTAACTTGCGCATAACACTCACATCATTACCCACAATCGCATTTTTAATCAATTGTTGCGTGATCGTACTAGCTCCCGAAACAACCTGTCCGCGTGTCAAATCATCAACGGCGGCACGCACGATACCAGTTATATCAAAACCGGGATTGCTCCAAAATGTGCTGTCCTCGGTCGCAACTTCTGCCTGAACCAAATATGGTGCGATCCCAGATAGCGGCACACTCGTCTGTAAGCCCTTATCTGCCATCTGATAAATCAGTTGGCCATGCACATCGTACATCTTTAAGCTATCTTTTGGCAGAATATCCGCCAATGTCGTTATCTGCTGCTGGTATTGCAGTTGCGTAGCCCGTGTCGTGGCAGCAGCAGTGACGAGTACGCTCGCCAAAGAAATTAGCACGATAAGACTGATCACGACCGAAACAATAATGAGACGCCGTCTTTTACGCCATCCACCTTCCATACGCGTATTTGTTCTGCGTAAATTCTTACGCAATAGATATCGCTTGAGATGACGCGCTCTGGCTTGCGTTGCCTGCTCTTCTACTTTTTTCTCGTCAATCATATTTTACCTGGTATACCCTTCACACATAATAAAAAGGCATAACGACTCCTCAAAGCTCTTTTATTGGGATGTCTAGTACACAAATGTGTTGTTCTGCCCCGTCCCTCTCTGTCATGTCACTACCAATAGCAACGATACAGCAAGAAATAAGGTAACGCTTCTAGGCATATTTTTACCGAATATTTAAATTTTTCAATCTAAACAGGCTTAACAG
>DAICZM010000001.1 GCA_027311145.1 Ktedonobacterales bacterium | reverse complement strand
GTGTCATATCCTGTGGAGGGTGTGCAACCTGCCCGCTTTGTAGCTCTTCAATGTATCGTTCTAATTCCAGATAATCTTCAAAACGTTCCTGGTCTTCACCTGACATACCTGTTCTCCACGATCAGCAAAAACATGTAGCACGGGTTCCACATTATTGGACCTCGGCAACAACTGTTTCCATCCCAGCCGCCCGTTTCAGAGCGCGAAACTGCAACACTTTGACGTTTGCCTCGCTCAATCCCATACGGAGTGCCGTCTCTTTAATCGTAAGGTTGAGTAGGAAGCGACATGTCAGCACCTCGCGATAATGTTCCGGCAACGCCTGTAAAAGTTTTTGCACACGCTCAGACGGAGATGTGTATATTATATGCTCCGTCTCCTCAATAGGCCCTTCCCACCCCCCGTCGAGTAGTTCTTCCAGAGAACTCACGGGCGCACGATAGTAAGCACGCCAGTAATCCGCGATAGTGGTACGTGCAACTTGAAATAGCCAGCGTTGTAACGTCTGTTGGCCACGCTCATGATCCGCACTACGCATAGCTTTGATAAAGATCTGCGACGTCAGATCTTCAGCCTCTTCTCGATTGCCCAGCTTACTATACACATAGCGGTAAATGAGGGCCAGGTTTTCCTGATAAAAAGCATGAAATGCCTGCGCATCGTAATTTTGGCGTATCGGCTCTTGTGGAGCAGCATTGGCAGCCCCCTGCGACGTAGCCGATGATGTGTGCCGAGATGAACCACGTGAAATATTCACGACATCCCCCATAGTCTTCAGGCTTCCGACCGGAATGATGCACGGGTTCCTGTATCACCCACAGCAATAGTGATCAGGAGGTGGGCGCACCTATCTTAAGATTTTTCTCTCTCAGAGCAAGTGACGCTCCTGACACTATCTTAGGGTAATACGACGGCGGGTTACAGTTTTTATATCTCCTGTACGCTTGCTGTTGTTTCTTCTTTCGCAGCAGGATTATCCTCTTCTGCCTGGTCAGGAGTAGTGTCCGTAACGCTCGTTTCTACCGGTATCTCATCACTTTCGACCGTGGTAGTGTCAAGTGCCGCCACAGCTTCTTGCAGAGGCTTTTGCGGAATCCCATACGTAGCGGCTAGCTCATCAACGGGAACAGGGCGTGCATAGCGTGAACGCATCACCAGAATGCTCACCGGAATGAGTAGAATAAAAACGACAATAGAGGTCCATTGGGCCTGTTTCAGGCCCCAATCGAGACCGAGGAAGGAGACAATGATATTGTCGCGCACAAAGAAAACGGTGAACTGCGTAATACAGTAGAAAAAGAGGTAGACAAAGGTCAGTACGCCGGGACGCTTTGTTTTGCTGGCAATATAAAACATGATCGCCATGACGACAAGGTTTGTGAGTAGCTCATAGGCGGCAGCAGGCTGCACGGGAACATTACAGGTAGCAGGATTCAGACAGGCCCAGCTAGCAGGGTTCACGTACACCGTAGACCAGGGAAGCGTGCTGCGAAAACCGATGATATCACCATTAATCAGGTTGCCGATACGCCCAAAAATCTGTCCCACGATCCCAAAAAGGACGGCAGCATCAATAAAGACCAGTGGGTTGACACGCTCAAGACGGGCGCGCCAGATCAGCGTAGCCACAACCAAGAAAATTGCCCCAAAGAACGCCATGCCGCCTTCCCAGGTAGCCAAAATATTCCAGGGCTTGAGAAGATAATTCTGAACCAAATCCGGCTGCTGCACAACAAAATAGAGGCGTCCACCGATTACACCGGCGGCAATGCACCACCAGAGAACGCGATAGATGAGGTCCTGCGTAATACCCTTGCGCGCAGTATACCCCTGAATAGCCCAGAGACCGATGATGATACCGACAACGTACATCAAACCATACCAGCGCAAAGCCAGCGGTCCCAGACTGACGATGACAGGATTGATGTTGATATAAATATACGGCGGTCCAATACGCAGCCATCCCCAATCAATCAGGTAGGCCAACGGAAGAATACTTCCCATGCTTTTTCTCTCCAATGCATGTACATGTTTCTGATTTTACCTATCCTGTATGATAGTACGCAATGCAAATACATGCAAGTGGTCAAGACTACTGAAAAATGCTTATTTTGCATTATTACCAGAATAGATGCAAGGATTGAGCCGTCAAGAAAAGCAAGAAGAAAACCAGCAGCACGCAAGCAAACATACCCGTCAAGCAACCGGGCAGACAAAAAAGTGGACGACGACGAAGACGACGATAACGCAGCATAATTACACCACCTAGAAGTGTTGCGCAGAAACACTATTTTTCTTATACAGAGTGTATGCCCAAAATCTCAAGAATGTCTAAAGGAAAAGTAAGCAATTGGTCATCTTTTCTTGACAGGCTGTGTTGTATACTGATACGTATTGGTCTCTGCCAATCATGCTCGCCCTATTTACTACCATAGCACTGAAAGTTTTTTGTCATGCAAACCACATCTACCACACCAACGAACATCCATGCCAAGAAAAAACTGTCTACACAGCGACGTCTCGTCACCGTGCTGGGTTTTGTTGCAATTGTGTTCATTTGGGGTTCTTTCCCTGTTGCCGCGAAATTCGGTGTAGAGCAGACACCACCACTGTTTCTCTCTAGCATGCGTTTCCTGCTCGCATTTCTTATCATGCTGCCCATCGTCTTCATACAACGTACACACTTGTGGATTACGCCTAAACAGCATTTACAGGTATTTCTGATATCGCTTTTTATGGTGGGTCTGCCGAGCAGTATTTTTTTCGCCGCGGCCCCTTATGCACCCATCGGTGTCCTAACGCTGATGTGGTCTACCACACCGCTATTTACCTCGCTCTTCAATCTAGGTGGCGTTGGCGAGGCGCGTGGTTGGAAATTGCTCGTTAGTTTGCTGGTGGGCTTGCTAGGCATCGGCACTGTCCTGCTTGGTCGACTGCCTTTTTTACCTGGGAGCAGCGGCCCGGCATCACTGACGAAGAGTAGCAATCTGGCCTTCTATTGTGAAATTGCAGTGTTGGCCTCGTCAGCAATCTACGGTTTTGGCCTACGTCTGGCAAAACGCAATAATGCAGACATGCCCATTGTGGTGATGACAACGTGGCAAATGTTCTATACGGGGATTTTTGTCGGCCTTTTGAGCTTCATCTTCGAGCATGGCTATACCCTCCATCCGACATGGAGCAGCTTCGGTATCCTGCTCTACCTGGCCGTGTTCTGTAGCTGTATCAGTTTCTTTCTCACCTTCTGGCTGATTCGTCGAATTGGCGCAATTCGTACCTCATACAGCGATTTCATTATTCCAGGCGTGACCTTGCTGCTCTCGTTTCTCTTTTTAGGAGAAAACATCACACTGGCGAAGATCAGCGGTTTTGTGCTGGTAATACTCGCTTGCTTCATTGTACAATGGTGAGGAACGCGCCCTACCTGCACGCCATCCCACTTCCCAGACGGCTCAATGTGTAAGCAGGGCCTATGTTCGCGTAGGTTGATACCGATGTTCTGTCACAAAGAGTTAGCCGGCGACAGGACCCCCATCCAGACCGGGTTTGGTCATGCTGGCCGGGTCAAGCACGCGATTGAGTTCCTCTTCGCTCAGGTTAGTCTTCTCGCGCGCCACTTCGCGAATGGTTTTGCCCATTTTATATGCCTCTTTCGAAATGCTGGCGGCAGCATCATAGCCGATGATCGGGGCCAGCGAGGTACAGATAGCAAGGCCACGCTCGACCATTTCCGGTCCCTTCGTGGTGGCTGTGAGACCTTTAATACACTGTTCGGTGAAATTGCGTGCAACCGCTGCCAGCAAGCTGATCGATTGCAGCAGATTATAAGCCGTGACAGGCATCATCACATTGATATCGAAATTGCCGGCCTGTCCCGCAATCGTCACCGTCGTATGGTTACCAATCACCTGCGCACACACCATACAGACCGATTCAGCGATCACCGGATTGACCTTGCCGGGCATAATCGAGCTACCAGGCTGGACGGCAGGTAGATCGAGTTCACCAATACCCGCACGTGGGCCAGAACCAAGCCAACGGATATCATTGGCAATCTTCATCAGGCTCACCGCGAGCGTGTTGAGTGACCCACTGGCCTCGACAATGTTGTCAAGCGTGCTTTGTGCCTGAAAATGGTTGCTAGTCTCATGCACAGCCACACCATTCAACATGGAGAGACGCTGACAGACACGCGCAGAAAACTCTGGATGGGTATTCACACCCGTGCCAACTGCTGTACCACCTAAAGCAACTTCAGCAAGTTCTCGTTGCGCGTGACGCATACGAGCAATGCCACGCTCAAGCTGGCCCGCGTAGCCGAGGAATTCCTGACCCAGGCGAATCGGCGTGGCATCTTGGAGATGCGTGCGTCCAGTCTTAATCACAGGCATAAACTCTTCGGCTTTCTGCTGCAACGCCTGTTGCAAACCCTGGAGGGCCGGTAGCAACTCATGCTCAATGCTGACCAGAGCGGAAAGATGAATGGCGGTTGGAATCACATCGTTTGAAGATTGTCCAAAGTTAACATGGTCATTCGGATGCACCTTGTGCGAGCCACGTGCGCCGCCCAATAGCTCGCTGGCACGATTGGCAATGACCTCGTTCGCATTCATGTTGGTCGAAGTGCCAGACCCCGTCTGGAAAATATCAAGGACAAAGTGGCTATCGAGTTTGCCGTCAATGACTTCTTGTGCAGCTCGCACAATAGCCTCAGCCACCTGCGCATCAAGTAAACCAAGAGCCTCATTGGCCTGAGCTGCTGCTTGCTTAATCTGGCCCAGAGCGCGGATAAATTGACGTGGGAAACGTACATCACTAATCGGAAAATTCAGCACGGCACGCTGCGTGCTTGCGCCATAGTATGCATTGATGGGGACGCGCATCTCACCCATCGAGTCGCGTTCGATGCGAGTCTCTTCAGTACTGTTCATGTCTATTTCGCTCCTAAGTATCGTCTCTTTCATGTTGGGCTATAACCCGGAAGAGGCATTGCAGATGCACTGATTGGGCGTCCTAAACAATGTTTAGGTCCACCGCTCTAGCAGGCATTATACCACTATGCTCTCACAACGAGATCACAGGCTTGCTCATCCATCATAGATACAGTACAATGCAGGCAGTGGAGCAATGCTACGTGCTTACGCAAAGCAGCGCAAACTAAAGCGAAGCATAGGGCAACAGCGAAAACTTATAGTACCCAATCAATCCGCTCCACAGGCTGATCTCTATGCGAGCAAGGCGCGATAAATGACGCCCATTATATGTTGTGAGGGATTTTTGTGGATGCCATCAAAGAAACATTAAAACAGTATTTTGGGCATGATGCATTTCTGCCCGGACAGCGCGAGATCGTCGAGCAGGTGGTGAAGGGGCACGATGCATTGGTCTTGATGCCAACAGGCGGCGGTAAATCGCTGACCTACCAACTTCCGGCCCTCTTACTGCCCGGTCTGACACTGATTGTCTCCCCTCTCATCGCTCTGATGCAGGATCAGGTTGATCGCTTACAAGTCAATGGCCTACCCGCTACCTTTGTCAATAGCGCATTAAACAATACAGAACGCACAAAACGAGAATACGATGTACTACAAGGCAACATTAAGCTGCTGTATGTCGCACCTGAACGCCTTGCTAACGAGAGTTTTCTTCATTTGCTTGACATCGTGCAAGAGCGCGTAGGCATCTCCTTGATGGCGGTAGATGAAGCCCATTGTGTCAGCGAGTGGGGCCACGACTTTCGCCCCGAGTATCGACTACTAGGGCGCCTGCGCACCCGCTATCCCCATATGCCCGTGATGGCTTTGACGGCAACAGCCACAGGACGTGTACGCGACGATATCCTGGAACAACTGCATCTACGCTCTCCACATTTCCATGTCGCCAGCTTTAACCGCCCCAATCTCTCTTATGAGGTACGTGCGAAGCATAGCGGCTCTTATCGGGAGCTTGTGCAGATATTACGTTCTTTATCGAATGAGCCCGTTATCATTTATTGCCAGAGCCGTAAGAGCGTGGATGGACTGAGTGCAGCTCTCAATAGCGATGGCATCCAGACGCTACCCTATCATGCCGGCTTGAGTAACGAACAACGCAGTGAGCATCAGAATCGCTTTATCCGTGACGATGTGCCCGTGCTAGTCGCCACTATCGCCTTCGGGATGGGTGTGGCCAAACCCGACGTGCGTGCCGTCATCCATTATGATTTACCAGCCAGTCTCGAAGGGTATTATCAGGAGTCAGGCCGAGCCGGGCGCGATGGACAGCCCGCGCAATGCATTCTTTTCTTCAGCTACAACGACCGTTTCAAAATCGAGTATTTGTTGGCAAAAAAACCTGACGAACAAGAGAGGTTGATCGCCTATCAGCAGCTACAGCAGGTAATCACCTATTGTGAGGGAAGAAGCTGTCGCCGCCGCACGCTGCTAGCCTACTTTGGCGAAACGCTCTCGCAGACAAACTGCAATAATTGTGATGTCTGCCACCAGGTATCGGTCCTCGAAGATCACACGGTTGATGCTCAGAAATTTCTTTCTTGTGTGGCACGCACGAGAGAACGTTTTGGCATGCGCTATATTATTGATGTGTTGCGCGGGGCCAATCTACAAAAAATTCGCGAGCAGGGTCATGACCAACTTTCGACCTATGGCATCGGCAAAGAGAAAAGCGTTGATGAGTGGGCGCGCATTGTACGTGCCATGCTGCAACAAGACTTGTTGAGCGAGAGCAGTGATGGTTTTCATGTGTTGCACCTCAACGCACAGTCACACGCCATTCTCAAAAGCCAACGTCGCGTTGAACTTCCTCTGCCAGTGGCTATCGCGGCATCTGCCACTGCCTCGACACCGGAAATACCGCTCACCCCTGCCGAAGATGGCTTGTTTCGGCAGTTGCGCCTTCTACGCAAACAGTTTGCTGATGAGCAGCATATTCCCCCTTATGCGATTTTCTCGGATGCCACCTTATATGCTCTAGCGCGTCAACGTCCACAGAGCAGGGCGAGTTTCGCACGTCTTCCTGGTATAGGTCAACAGAAACTGGCTACCTACTTTGAGGCTTTTGCTGAAGCAATTCGCCGCTATTGCGAACGCTACCAGCTTGACACTGAGCTTCTCGTTGACGCGGAACCAACACCAAAAATATCGGCTGATGTTCATAGAATACGCATACAGGGACACGTTACACAAACGCATCAGCAGACGCTTGCATTGCTCAAGCAAGGTTTGAACATCGCGGAGATTGCCAGAGAACGCAACCTCAAGGCCGCGACAATTGCCGACCACATTGCGCTCTTGCTTGAAGCAGGTGAGCAGATCGAGGTACAGCAATTTGTTCCAGCCACACGTTATCAGATCATCGCCGCTGCACTCCAGCAGGTCGGAGAGACAGAACTGCGGCCTGTGAAGGATTTTCTCGGCGACAATTATTCGTATGATGAGATTCGGCTAGTGCGCATACATCTCCGTAGTTTGCGATCGTAGTACACTATTCCCACGTTATTTCGTTTATCGCCATTATTAGGCTTCTTTTTTCAGCAGTGCGGGAATGGGTTGTGCGAAAGGGCCGACCTTATAGAAATCGTCACGATTCCATAGTGCCTGGAAAGCTGCTGCCGTCAAAGCAATCATCAGCCAGATATAGAGCGTACTCAGCAGCAAGGCAACAGTCGTATCTTTCAAGCGGAAGAGCGCGACAAAGCCACTAGCCAGGGTGAAGGCGAAGAAGGTCAAGGTCAGAAACAGGGCGTTAATGGGCGAACGCAGGCCGAAGTAGGCGGCATTAAAGATCACAAACTCAACCCATGTTGCGGCTTGTAGGGCAAGGAACGCTGAGCGCCCTGGCGTGCCTTGCGGTTTGTTCAAGACGCGCACCCCTGCCCAGATAGCGAAGAAGTTATTAATCGTCCACGCCGGGCCAAAAACCCAGGATGGCGGAGCGACAATGCCCTGTTTAAGAGCGCGGAAATACGAAACATCGCCAAAGAATGTCTCGCCCAAGTTTTTGCCCTTGCGTCCGGCGACAATATTGGTCAAGCCCGAAAGAGCAAAGGTGAGCAATTGGACGATAGCCCAAAAAGCCACCCCCTGATACCAGTGCCATTGCTGCGGCTCCGCGCTGGCACTCGTGGTAGTATTCTCATCTGCTTTGATTGATGTGGACATCTAGGTATTCTCCTAATCAGCTTTCTTTTCCTATTACTACTATACATGATACGGTCTAAAGACGAAGAAAGATAACTAGGTGGGTAGCCTCTTCAGCGATAAGCCTCGGCTTGCAGGTTGAACAGTTGCGCGTAGCGTCCGTCCAGTGCCATCAGTTCTTCGTGCGAGCCTTCTTCACGGATGACACCATGCTCGATCACAAAGATACGGTCGGCAAGACGCACCGTGCTGAAACGGTGACTGATAAAAATGGCCGTCTTACCCTCAGTCAGCACACGGAATTGTGCAAAGATATCGTACTCGGCCTGCGCATCGAGCGCGCTAGTTGGCTCATCAAGAATGAGAATACGTGCGTCGCGGATAAAGGCGCGTGCCAGAGCGACTTTTTGCCATTCGCCCCCGCTCAGTTGTGCCCCCTCTTTGAACCATTTGCCGAGCATGGTGTCATAGCCCTTTTCCAGTTGCTCAATAACGACACTGGCCCCGCTTTTGTTCGCCGCGCTCACGATACGCTCGTGGTCTCCTATGCGGCCCACATTTCCCACACCAATATTCTCGCGTGCATTCATATGATAGGTCATGTAATCCTGAAAGATCACACCGATCTGTTCACGCAAGTCCTGCAAATTATACTCTTTGATGTTGCGGCCACCAATCAAAATCTCGCCTTCATCAGGGTCATACAGGCGCGTCAACAGTTTCACCAGCGTTGTCTTGCCTGCGCCATTGCGTCCCACCAGCGCAATTGACTCGCCTGTCTTCACCGTAAAGCTAACATCCTTCAAGGCCGCTTGCGTCTCCGGGTCTTTGCCCGGATAAGTAAAGCTGACATGGCGAAACTCGATATCCAGTCCACGCTGTTCGGACGTAAACGTGAGCGGTGTTGGGCTAACAGGCGAGAGGATACGCGGCTCATACTCAAGAAACTCAAACACATTGTTGACATACAAATTGTTTTCATACGTATTGGCAATGCCATTTAACAAGCCCTGAAAATTTTGCCCTACCTGCACTGCGGTTTGGGTATAGAGCGTCAAACCGCCGAGCGTGATGCGCCCAATCACTGCCTGAAGTGCAACATAGAGATAAATGGCACTATTCGAGATCACTGTTAAACTCGTCCAGATAAAATTCATCAGATAGCGACGTGTGACGATTTCTCTTGTCTCTTGATAGAATTTCTCAGAGAGGGTGCGAAAACGCTCCGTGAAGAGACGACCGAGCGTGAAGAGCTTAATCTCCTTATTGGGTGTATCCGTCGTCATTATCATGTTAAAGTATTGCATCAAACGACGCTCAGGCGATTGGCGACGCATACGCTGATAACCAATCCAACCATAGCGACTACTGGAGATAAAAGAAGGAATAGGCACAACCAGCGCAATAATCGCCAGCCACCACGCCAGTTGCAGCAAAAGAAACAGCATGGAGACTAACGTGATAATGGTGCGCAGCAGGTCAAAGGTTTGTGAAATCATCGAGACCGGTTTATAGCTCGATTGGTCAGCCGCTTCACGTAGCTTGTCATAAAACTCTGAATTCTCGAAAAAGGCGAGATCAAGTGTATTGGCCTTCTCCAAAATCATCAGTTGAATTTTATTGCCTACTTGTTCCTGTAATAACTGTTGCGTAATATTGCTCAAAGAACTGAGCAAGTTTGAGAAAAGTGAAATGCCCAGTTGCAGACCAACAGGGAAAAAAATGGGCGATGCGCTATGAATACGAAAGCCTAGCACAACACTATCAATCACCATTTTAGTAATCAGCACGCTTACCGCAGGCGTGAACCCTTGTAACAGGCTCAGCAGACCCATAAAGAGTGTGAGCAGTGAACTAGTAGACCAGACAAGGCGCAAAACACGCGGTAATCCAGTAAATGCGCCAACAACCTGCTTGAGGCTAAACTTTTCTTGCTCTTTTTCTGTTTTTCCAGCTAGAGGTGAACCATGGCGTCTCATCAATACGCTTATGCTTTCTTAGGAAGTAGTATCCATTTTAGAGAGTTTTTTCACACCTACTAGTATACGTCAAAAATGGAAATGAGTATACTGTCAATTCCTTCAGGTGCGCTCCTGGTGCAAATGGCAGGAAGCAAGCAGTCATCCAATACCGACCTGGGCAGGAGAGAGCGTTTTTTGACATGCGAAGTATAATGGGGAAATAATCAGCACGTACAAGAGCAAGCAGGGTGCCACGGGTACGTGCATCATTCTAACATGGGCAAAGGAGGGTATTGATTGTGGCAATCATACACGACCAGACACAACACAATACAGCAGGTACGCCAGATTTCACACGCAGCAACGCACGCATTAGCGAGCTGCTTGGTCGGATGCAAGAGATATCTGCACTTGGAGCATTGAGTGCGTTAGCAGCATGGGACCAGAATACAATTATGCCAGAGGGCGCTGGCGAAGTGCGTGGCACACAGATGGCCGTCATGCAAGGCATTTTGTATGAACGCTGGACCAATCCTCAGTTGGGCAGTCTGCTCAGTCAACTAGAAGAGGTAGTACATGGAGACAGTTTCACCGATGCTGATCGCAGCCTGATACGCGAGTCAGCACGCACCTATACACAATATACAAAGCTCTCGCGGGCATTGGTAGAAGAAATGGCCCGCACCGAAGCCGCTAGTTTCGAGGCATGGCGGCGCGCACGCAGCAACAACGACTTTGCGGCTTTTGCTCCCCATCTCACCCGCACAATCGCCTTGCAACGCGAAGTTGCAGACCGTTTTGGCTATCAGCAGACGCGCTACGATGCACTACTCGACCTCTATGAGCCAGAGCTGAGCGTTGAGAAGGTCGATGCGCTCTTTACACCTGTGCGCGTGGTCAGCAGCACACTGCTCAAGCGCATTCAGGCCAGTGGACACACGATTGACACAGCATGCTTGCACGGGCACTTTCCAGCCGAGAAACAGCTTGAACTCAGTCGAGAGATTCTCAAACGCATTGGCTACGATTTCTCGCGTGGAGCAATTGCGCAATCGCCGCATCCCTTCACTACGGGGCTAGGCAGTCCTTTCGACGTGCGCGTCACGGTGCGCACCAATGAACAATTTATCCAGCAGTCATTGATGGCGGCCATCCACGAGGGTGGTCACGCCCTCTATGAGCAAGGCAGTGCAGCGACACTAGTGCAAACACCCATCGCTGGTGGTGCATCGATGGGCATGCATGAGTCACAGTCACGCCTCTGGGAAAACGCGATTGGGCGCTCCGAGTCATTCTGGCGTGGTCAGTTCGATCTCATGCGCAAAATCTTGCCTGCGCAGTATGGCAAGCTCGATTCTGCGACCTTTGCACGTGCCCTCAATCATGTGGAACCCAGTCTGGTGCGCGTCGAGGCCGATGAAGTGACCTATAACCTGCACATCATCATCCGCTACGAACTCGAGAAGATGATGGTGAACGGGAACATCGCAGTTGAGAGCTTGCCGCGCCTCTGGAACGAGCATTATCAGGAGTATCTGGGCATCACGCCAAACAGTGATAGCGACGGCATCTTGCAGGATGTCCACCGGACAAGCGGCTTTGGCTACTTCCCCTCCTACACGCTCGGTAACCTCAACGCGGCACAAATTCTCTCAACGCTGCGCTCCGCTCTGCCCAATTTCGATGCTGCCTTGGCAGAGGGTGAGACGGCACACATTCTACACTGGTTACAAAACCACATGTACAATGTCGGTGCCATTTACCGTCCAGACGAGTTGATGAAGCGCGTCACCGGAGCTACGCTCGACGCCAGCTACTTCAATCACTACCTGACCAGCAAGTTTGAGCAGCTTTACGCGCTCTAAGCGCGTGTAGTATACCGTCAATTGTCATGTGGGAATCACGAAACGCCGTGATTCCCGCCCAAACCCCTTCCAATTTGCGTTTCTATAGTGTATGCTTACTAAGCACATACTTATACAGATACAGATACAGATACAGACATCCAGTGACCCCGCCAGATATTATTCAGGGTGGGTTGTGTTTCGCCCCTGCTCAGCCATACTATTGTCGGTTACGCAGGGGTGTGCAAACACGACCCACCCTTTTTTCTGCTACAGATCGGCAATATCCTCACCCACTAACCACAAAAAGAGCATGGCAACTGTCGCTATGCTCTTTTTGTCTGCCCGGAAGGTCTCTAGCGATAAGCAGCTGGAGCCGCCCCTATCGCCCCTGTTTCAATCATGATTTCGCGCAGCCGACGCGCATCAATCGTCTCATGCAGGCGCAACGATTTCGCAATCGCATCTAAGGTCGCTTTATGCTCAGTCAAAAGACTCACTGATTGGTCATAAGCGATCTTTATCAGACGATTGACTTCCTCATCAATCACCGCCGCCGTGCGTTCACTATAATCATGTGAGCCATTGGCTAGGGCCGTGCCGGCAAAGGGGTCTTCACGTTCGCTGTAAGAAATGGTTCCCAGACGCTCGCTCATGCCCCAGCGAGTGACCATTTGGCGCGCAATCGCGGTCACGCGCTGCAAATCGTTTTCCGCGCCGGTAGTGATGTGCCCAATCGCAACCTGCTCAGCGGCACGCCCACCCAGGGCAGTGACCATCTGAGCTTCCAGGTAATCACGTGAGTAGTTATAGCGATCATCGAGCGGTGTATACATGGTCACGCCAAGAGCCTGCCCACGCGGCACTATCGTCACCTTCGTCACTGGGTCAACGCCCTCGGTCAGCAGACCCGTCAAGGCATGTCCGCCTTCATGATAGGCGATCACGTTCAAGTCTTCATCGCTAAGGACGAGCGGGCGTTCCGCCCCAATCAAGATTTTATCGAGAGCTTCATCAAAACAGGACTGCGTGACAGCATCGAGATTGCGGCGTGCTGCCAGCAAAGCTGCCTCGTTGACCAGATTTGCCAGGTCTGCACCGACCATACCCGGCGTGCCGCGTGCAACCGTAATCAAGTCCACGTCGCGGCCCAACGGCACGTTATGTGAGTGAATCTTGAGGATCGCCAGACGCCCATTCCAATCGGGCCGCTCCACCGTGACACGACGGTCAAAACGCCCTGGACGCAACAAGGCTTTGTCAAGACCATCGGGGCGGTTGGTCGCGGCAATCACCACTACCGCCTGACGCGCATCGAAACCATCCATCTCGACAAGCAACTGGTTCAACGTCTGCTCACGCTCGTCATTGCTGTTAATGCTCGATCCACGCTGGCGGCCAACTGCATCGATTTCATCAATGAAGATGATGCTCGGTGAGGCTTTCTTGGCCTGATCAAACAAGTCGCGCACGCGGCTCGCGCCAACACCTACTAGCACCTCAACAAACTCAGAACCGCTCATTGAGAAGAACGGCACACCTGCTTCGCCCGCGACCGCACGTGCCAACAGCGTCTTACCTGTGCCTGGCGAGCCGACCAGTAGCACGCCACGTGGAATTTTCCCTCCCAGACGCTGGAACTTCTGGGGCGTCTTGAGAAACTCGACCACCTCCACCAGATCACTTTTCGCCTCATCAACACCTGCCACATCTGCAAACGTCGTGCTGGGACGGTCTTCCAGCACCACCTTGGCTTTGCTCTTACCAAAGCTAAAAATGTTTTGCTGGCTCTGCGTGGCTCTGCGCGCAATAAATAAAAACACGCCGATAATTAACAACCAGGGCAACACATTCAAGACAATTGTCCATAAGAGATTATTATCCTGGACCTGTTTTGTCTGGAAATCTGGCACATTCTTCAAGATCAACGCATTTAGGTTTGGATCTCCGTTAGGAAGTTGCGTTAGATGAAAATCAATCCCAGTCTGCGTACCGCTGCCGCTTGTGTTGGGGACCGTCACAGCACTTTTAAATTGTCCCGTGATGTCCTGACCCTGGAACACGACCTTTTGCACATTGCCATTTTGTACTTGCTGGTAGAACGTGCTGTACGGCACTTCTAAGACGCTTGTGCTGCTACTACTGCTACCACTTTGGAAAAAGTACTGGAAAAAATACCAGCCAAGCAGAACGACAACCACGATCAGAATCGAGCGCACAAGCAGGGACATACCACTGTTACCACTGTTACCACCGTTACCACCATTGCTGCCATTCCCATTCCCACCAGAATTTGGACGCTGTGTACCGCGTGGTCCGCCATCATTTGGGCTATTCTGGTACATATATATAGCCTGAGCATCCATTCAGTTCAGACCTGCTTTCTTCATTAGACAATACTGTTCATCAGTACCATCTAGAGTATCGAGTCCTGCAATACAGAATTAAGTCTTCGTAGCTCTTTCTTTATAGTATATGACACGCTCTCTATACGTGCCGTCCACTATTTTTTTGCCCCATCTGGGCTATCTGATAACTCGCATATTTCTCCCATAGGCACTCTATGCCACATATCTCCATATGCGTTATAACCTGTCAGGGATTTGCTATAAATACGTTTCTCAATACAGGTGAGTTGCAGAGACAAGCTCACTCTTCCTTAGTACTATTTATATCTAGAAGAACAACACGGCACAAACAGGTATTCCACCACTGCCCCTTTTCAGCACAATGGCTAATGCACAGCTTCAATGCGCGTTGCCAGCAACGTGCCCTGAATCAACAGAAAGAGCGTCACAAGCAAGAAAACAGGACTGATAAGCTGCAACAAGGCCGTTGCGCACGCCAGGCCAAAGAGCAACAGCAGGGCGTTTTTATCGCCCTGTGGATAAGAACGCCGCAGCCAAAGCAATGCAGTGACCGCCACCACGAGCAATTCTGGCATAATAGCCAACGCGGGTAAGCCGAGATGTGGTAGCGCAACCTGCTGTGGCATCACCTGTGAACCATTGAACAACAACAGAACGCACACCAGAGCATCGATCAACAGGATGAAGCGATCTACACCGCTAAAAGCACGTCCCAAACGGATGAGTTCTACAATAGCCAACAGCGCGAGCAAACCAACAACAATCACATTAAACGAGAGTGTTGTTTGCTGAAAGACAACGCGATAGGCCAGCAGCGACTCTTTTGGGCCAAAAGTGAGTTGTAGCACGATACAGGCAATTGTAGACATCAGAATCATCAGATGCTCAAGGAGCTGCGGTATACGTCCCTGGCTGAAAAAGCTATACAGACGAGACGCACCGATGTTTCCTAAGCGGGGAATATGCGGCAAAATTTGTATGAAAAGCGAGAAGAGCAAAAAAAGCATACTGGCTCCAACGACGAGATCCAGAATAATCGTGACGAGATTGTTCCAAGCAGTCCCGTAGAGAGCGTTGATACTGCTTGCGGTCAGGTTTAGCCCACCCTTTTGAGCAGATACACCTTGCGGACTCATAAACTGATTCCAGGTGGATGTTTGCAATAGCACACAGGCAATGGCCATACTAAACAAGGCAAAACGATCAACAGCCGTAAATTGCTGGCTAATGCGCAAGAGCAGCAGGATGGCTAATGCCAACAGGAGATAAAAAAGCAGTTGGTTGGGTGTGAGCAGCGTTTGCAGATGCGCTTGCAGCGGATGAACCATACTGGGCAATGTTTTGAAGGGAAGGGTAATATGGTTAGCAAGGAAGAGCAGCAACGGCACATAAGCATAGGTCAATACTACCAGCGGAACACTCCCGATCAGCGTGTTGGTCGTTGGCAACAGCAGCCAGAGCAGGGCCAGCGCGAAGGGCAACACCCCAAACAGGATATGAAGGATCAAGAGTGAGACGGGATTTGCCATCGTCATAGTGCTGCTGACAATGGGCAAGCCAAAGGCAAATTGCAGGGCCATCGCGAGGGTTGCCAACAGCAAGAACAAGAAGCGATCAAACCGTTCAAACTCAGCGGCGAAGCGGAGTAACGTGAACAGCAGAATGACCACCAACACCCCGATGGCAATCAAGTTCACCATCTGGTCGAGAGCTGCGGGAATGAACGAAAATTGCGGCCACTCGCTCGGACCTTCGGCAAGCTGTAAGCCCAGGCAGGTCATCACCAAGACCAGCACGGTCAGGCGGGCTAGCCAGGCAAAGCGGTTCAGCGGACGCAGGAAAGTTGTACTGGCAAGCAGGATCAGCAGTAGGCCCACAGCCTGACCCATTGTAGTTGCCAGCAAAGCTTGTTGAACATCTGGCAGTGCAACTAACGTCAGAGAGGTAAGAAGAAGGAGAAACGTACTCACCAGCAAGACGCTACGGGCCAGGGCATGCTGCACACCTTGATGGAAGCTAGCAAAAAACATAAACAGCGATAATGGTAAACAAAATGCTAAAGCCATCTGATGCAATGACCAATGCAATGCGCCAGCCATGTAGAAACTCCCACCAATCATCAGAAGCGGTAGAAGCAGGAAAAGCATGACAAAATAGGGTCTCCAGACAGGGGGTCTGAAGCCATTCAGCAGGATCGCAAAGAAACTGCTATTGCCACGTAGTGCATTCTGATACCACTGTATAACGGCATGGCGTATGCGCCCACTTTGGCCCGTGAGCCAGGGCCAGAAAGTTGCGACAAACCAGGTGGTCAGCAGGCTATACGTCTGAGAGAGAAAAGGGATCAGCGTTTTAGCAGACCATGTCCCAATGATCCCAGGCAGTTTATTCAAGTGAGTTGAGAGGAGTAGGCCAAATTGGGTAGCACGTGCCTTATAGGGATCATAGAAAGAGAGTGCGATAGGCGATGTAAGCGCGCCATTGAAATTGGAAGTTCCCGCTGCGGCCCATTGTTGGATTGATTGGAGCGTTTGCATGACCTGCGCGGCATCGACAGGTCGCCGCGTATCTTCGGTTGCCACCAATTGCTGGATCAGTTTATCAAGCTCCGGCGGCACACTTTGATTATACGTGCGAACCGGGCGGAAAGAGAAAAGGTTCGGTGTGTTATTGCGTGGATCAAATCCGCTGAGACAATAATACAGCGTTGCCCCCAGACTATAGAGGTCTGAGCGGGGCGTCGTATGATTTCTAAACTGCTCTGGGGGACTAAAACCGGGCGTGCCCATAGAAATGGTATCCCACAATTGCTCCGGCTTAAAGATGCGCGCAATCCCAAAGTCAATCAGATACACCTGGCCGCGTGGTGTCACCATCACATTGACAGGTTTGAGGTCACGAAAAACAATCGGCTTCGCCTGTGCATGAAGATAGGAAAGCACTTCGCAGAGTTGGAGAGCGTAGTCAATGACCAGATTAACCGCCAGGCGTCTGTCAGGCGTTTGTACCAACAGATCACGCAACGTCTTGCCCTGGATAAATTCCATGACGAGATACGAACGGTCGTCGCCATCATCAAAAAAATCATAGACTTTAGGCAAGTTTCGATGCGAGAGCCGACTGAGCATTTCGGCCTCGGCTCGGAAATTTGCACGCGCTTCCGCAATCTTCTCGGGACTAACTTTGCTTAAACTCAGCTCTTTTATCGCAACGGTCCGGTAATTTTCCAATGTATCGGTCGCTTTATAGACAGCTCCCATGCCACCTTTACCCGCCAGTTCCCCTATAAGATAGCGACCATTGAGCATAGTACTCGGATCTAGCCTGCCAGTATCATGTGTGGGCATAGATTACAATGCCTCTCTTCTCTCGATTACCAATAAACCACACTGTTCCCCTATAGATAGACGTATATTTTCGCTCTATCTTACCATTTTTACTTATGCTGGTCTATCCCTCAAATTGGCGGATCTGCTGCCATCCTTTACAGCAATGTGATACGATGCAAGCGTCGATCAGGGTTGTTGAGAGCGTATCAACAGAAGGAGTTGCGTGTGCAATTTGATCTCAATGAAGAGCAAACAGCTATTCGCGATATGGTGCGTCAGTTTACGGCACGGGAAGTTGCTCCCAATGCTAGCGATTGGGATGAGCATGACTACTTCCCGCGTGAGACATATAAGAAAATGGCGGCCTTAGGTCTGATGGGCATGACCACACCCGAAGAGTTGGGGGGCACACCATTGAATCGCCTGACAGGGGCCATCGTCTACGAGGAGCTGGCAAAAGGCGAGATGGCCATCGCGGTTGGCCTTTCCGTCCATAATATGGTCACGGGTTCGCTTGCCCGTTTTGGCAGCGCGGAACAACGCAGCCGTTGGGTTCCACGCCTGGCAGAGGGAGCATTATTAGGAGCATTCTCGTTAAGCGAGGCAGATGCTGGCTCAGATGCCGCCAGCCTGACCTGTCGGGCGGAGCGCATGGGGGATCACTATCTGGTGACCGGTTCGAAGATGTGGGTGACTAATGGCGGCGAAGCGGACCTCTATTTGCTCATGGCCCGCACACGCCCAGGGAAAGGGGCTTCCGGCATCTCATGCTTTGTGGTTGAAAAACAGACCGCAGGTCTGACCTTTGGCAAAACTGAGCGCAAGATGGGCTTGCATTCCTCGCCGACACGCGAACTGATTTTTGAGCAGTGCGTGATTCCCGTCATACAGCGCATTGGCGAGGAGGGACAAGGCTTCAAAATCGCCCTCTCCTCTCTCGATGGCGGGCGGGTCAACATTGGGGCCATCGCGAGCGGCGTAGCCCAAGCTGCCTTTACGAGCGCACGTGACTATGCACGTACACGCAAACAGTTTGGAGCCGCCATCGCATCTTTCCAGGGCATACAATTTCTGCTCGCTGATATGGCCATGAAAATCGAGGCCGCACGCCTGCTGGTCTATGAAGCTGCCTACAAACTAGATAGGGGACAGCAGGCCTCCATGTATGCCTCGATGGCAAAATGTCTGGCAAGCGATACAGCCATGGAAGTTACAACGAATGCCGTCCAAATTCTCGGCGGCGCGGGCTACGTGCGCGATTATCCAGTTGAACGCTATATGCGCGATGTCAAGGTCGCACAGATTTTTGAGGGGACCAATCAGATTCAGCGCATCGTCATCGCCCGTGCCTTGCTTGCCGATCTACATGAGCATACCTTTGCACGTGGACAGGTCTAATCATAAAAGGCAAAATCGCATCGTAAAATCTTACTGTTAAAAGGCAATACACTACACATAGCAGCAAACATGCTACTATGTGTATAGTTTATTTTTATTCCTACAGGGTTGATAGCCGCATGACGGACAGCGAAGTTATCGGTCATGCGGCTATCACTTGCCGTAGCACATCATACGAACAGTCACTTCGCTACTGCCGTAATAGTGTGCAAAGGATATATATGTTGACAGGGAGCTTAGACGCGCGCGCTGGCAAATTCCTTGACCAGATTATTGAACGCGGCAGCCTGCTCATCCTGGACGTGACCACTACTCTTGTCGATGATGCGGACCTCGATGCGCGGGTTGACACGCTTGAAGGCCTCACTGGCCTCGGAAGGTGTTAACACGCCTTCGCGACCCCAGATGGCAATGATGGGCATCTTGAGGCGAGCGAATGCCTCGTGAACGTCGACATTGAGTGCGTCAGAGATGAATGAAGCCTGAGGACAGCGTGCATTTGATTGGTGCGCGCTGGTATAGATATATTCGACCAGTTCATCAGTGATGAGACCGGGATTATGATACCCTTGAACATCATAGTAGCCGCTGATAGCCTGGCGTGTGTTCAGCATGTTATAGAAAAATTCGCCAATCACAGGCATCCGCAAGGCAGCACGCACGACAGAAGCCAGTGGTCCAGGCAGAGACTCTTGCAGAATGGTTGGGGGTGGGGTCAACAAGACTAAACGCTCGAAGAGTTGGGGGCGACGGAACGCGCTCTCGATAGCATACGCGCAGCTCAAGCCATGAGCAACAACAACAGTGGGTTTGCCAATCACTTCTTTCATGAAGTCGCTGATGAGATCGATGTAGGTTTGTGCACTATAGTCCATAGCGGGGCGATCAGAGAGGCCATAGCCGAGTAGATCAAGGGAATAGACGCGAAATTGCTCCGCCAGATTGTCAATATTCTTGCGCCACTCGTAAGAGGACGCACCAGGGCCAAAGCCATGAATGAGCAGGAGGGGCTTGGCATCGCGTGCGCCCTTCACCTGATAGTACATATCGCCATATTTCCAGGGATAGCGGCGTTCCTCACCAAAGAGCGTGGTGTCGAGTTCGCCCGCCATCATCTCGGTTACTTTGTTGTAAATAGCCACCGCTCCCAACGCGCCACCTACAGTCAGACTTGTAGTCAAGATTTTACCAGCCAGTTTCATTATTTTCTCTCCTGTCTTTGCACCAGCAAACATCACTATTGTTACACAGAATTAAGCAAGATGCACCTTTAGATGATGCCATATAGTAAATAATAACGATCTATTTTGCTACGCCAACAATGTACATAGAGAGAAATGCTCTCTCTCACCGGGACTGCTCCGCGTGAAATATATATCTGGCAGACCCAAGAGATACTATAGCATGTTGCCCGCCAAAATTGCAACCATAGTACTAGATGGTCATGCCGCAGAGCATGCCGAGGGATTGCCTTTTTAGGGCAGCCCAGCTATACTGAAGGCAATAGATCATCGGTGAGGATACATGCAACATAATCATTCTTACATAGCTCTTTCTGATGAAGTGCAAGATGCGTTACACGCGCAACAGCCCATCGTCGCCCTGGAATCGACGGTGATTGCACACGGCCTGCCCTATCCCGCCAATGTTGAGATTGCGCAGGCCATGGAGGCGGCCATTCGTGCCGAGGGGGCACTGCCCGCGACCATTGGCCTCTTTGATGGCAGCATCAAGGTTGGTCTCACCCTGGACGAGATCACACGCCTCGGCACGGCCCACTCCGTTCACAAGGTCAGTCGGCGTGACCTGGCCGTCACATTAGCAGCACGCGCCTTAGGGGCAACCACCGTTGCTAGCACGATGCTGTGTGCCAGTATGGCCGGTGTACGTTTCTTCGCCACAGGGGGCATCGGCGGCGTCCATCGTGGGGCAGAGACCAGTATGGATGTCTCTGCTGATCTGACCGAGCTGAGTCGCACGGCAGTTCTTGTCGTCTGTGCCGGAGCCAAGTCAATTCTTGACCTGGACTTGACGATGGAATATTTAGAGACGCAGGGCGTTCCACTCATCGGCTGGCAAACCGATGAGCTACCCGCATTCTACGTGCGCTCAAGCGGACGCAAGCTGGCACAGCGCGTCGATACCGTCGAAATGCTGGCGGAGATCGCTCGCATCCAATGGGCCTGTGGCCTGCATGGCATCGTTGTTGGCTGTCCCATTCCTGAACAGTATGCCCTGGAAGCTGCTCCCCTGGAAGCCGCCACGGAAGAAGCTCTGCGTATAGCACGCGCACAAGGTATTCGTGGCTCCGCTACCACACCTTTTGTGCTAGCCCATGTCGCACATCTGACTGCTGGCGAGAGCGTTGAGGCGAACAAAGCCTTACTGCTCAATAATGCACGCTGGGCTGCACGCTTTGCCGCCGCGTATTGGCAAACAGAAGCGCGCTCGCAACACGAAAAACCGTTGATTTCTGGCGACACAACGACTACAATACAAGATACAAGGTAAGTAAGTATGTCTGGGACTATTTGCCAGCGACCAGGATATTCTAACCCTGTATCCTATTCAATCAGTTTCTCCTTGAAAGGAGCTTTTTATCGTGACGGCCTCGTTTGAAATACGCAAAGTTATAGGAAGTGTCATCCTCACGCTGGTGTGGATTATGTGCTTCTTATTTATCAAACCCACGCTGTACGTTGACTGGCTGGATAACGGAAGCATCACAACCCCGTTGCTCCTGCTTGTCACGGTGATTGGCGTCCTAATTCTTGTGTTTTATCACATTTTTTATCGCTCGACCGCTGAAACCACAAAACTGAGTTTGACTGCGGCTTTGACGGTAATCTGGCTCTCCCTTATTATCTTTTATCCCTTCAAAGACCCAACCAATGATGCTGGCGGTGCGGTTGGTTTCTTTGCCCTCATCGGGGGACTCGCCATCTGCGTTCTTTGGGTGCGCTTCTTTGCAGACGAGATTATCGCCTAGTAGCACCTCAACAACAAAAAACAGGCAACCATCTTGAGAGGCTGCCTGTTTTTTGTTGCGACAAGCTAATGGCGAAAGTGCCGCTTGCCAGTGAAAATCATCGCGATGGCATAGCGGTTTGCCATCCGAATAGCCTCGTCATCGCGTATAGAACCACCAGGCTGAATAATCGCGGTCACACCCGCCTTCGCCGCTGTCTCGACGCCATCCGCAAAGGGGAAATAGGCATCTGAGGCCAGCACAGAGCCACGCGCCCGCGTGTTCGCTTTCTCTACCGCCAACTGCACGCTCGTCACGCGGTTCATCTGACCTGCCCCGACACCCAACACCATCAACTTATGAGCCAGCACAATCGCATTCGACTTCACATGCCGTACCACTTTCCAGGCAAATAGCAGGTCGGTTAACTCTTCCAGCGTCGGTTCACGCTCGGTTATCACGCTATATTCGGTCTCGCGCTCACCCATCGCATCGGGGGTCTGCATTAAGAGGCCGCCACTCACGGTACGCACTTCCGGTCGCCCACTATACAAGGCCTGTGTGCTGACCACTTTTGGCTCAATCGGGCAGTGCGTCGCCAGCAGGCGAATATTTTTCTTGCGGCCCAGAGTATGCAGAGCTTCCGGCGTATAGTCAGGGGCAATAATCGCTTCGTAGAAGAGCTGGCTCATTTCGTGGGCAGTTGCCTCATCAATCACACGATTGCTCCCGATGATGCCGCCGAATGCAGAGACCGGATCGCCCGCATGCGCCCGCTTATAAGCATCAGCCAGCGTATCACTACAAGCCAGACCACACGGATTGGTATGCTTGATAATCGCGATGGTCGGGGCTGTAAAACTCATCACCGAGGTCAGGGCTGCATCCAGGTCTAGCAGGTTATTGTACGACAGTTCTTTGCCATGTAACACCTCGGCACTCGCAACCGAAGGCATTTTTGCATGATTCGTGGTATCTGCCCAGCGATAAAATGCCGCCTGCTGATGTGGATTCTCTCCATAGCGTAGCCGTTGGATGCATTCCAATGGTAATGTGAGGTCTTCAGGGAAGTAATCGCCCCCTTGAGTACGCAGATACTCAGCAATCACGGTGTCGTAGGTTGCGGTATGCTGAAATGCAATAGCCGCCAGACGACGGCGCGTCTCCAGGCTCACCTCACCCTGCTCGCGCCACTCCTGCAACACCGCTGCATAATCTTCCGGGCGCACCAGGACAATCACATCGGGAAAGTTTTTAGCAGCGGCACGCACCAATGTTACCCCGCCGATATCAACCTGTTCGAGTGCCTCGCTCAACGTCGTATCCGGTCGGGCAATCGTTTCGGCAAAGGGGTAGAGGTTTACCACAACCAGACCAATTGGCTCAATGCCATGTGCCTGCAAGTCGCGTTCATCGGCTGGGATATCACGCCGTGCCAGCACACCGCCGAGAATAGCGGGATGCAACGTCTTGACACGCCCACCCAGGATTTCTGGAAAATGCGTCAAGTCTCCAATTGACACTGCTGGAATGCCCTCCGCCTGTAATGCTTTGAGCGTCCCACTGGTCGAATATATCGCTACCTCGTGACTCTGAAGTTCACGCGCTAGCTCCGCGAGACCCTCGCGGTTGGCAACACTGACTATCGCACGCATAGATTTGTCCCCATCCTTTCAACCCAAAGGAATATCTCCTATAGTAGTATAGCCGATACCAGTATACCTGGCAATGTATCACGTTTGGATAGCTTTTGGGCCAAATCACCCCGCTTTCCACACCCATCCGGTTGAGATATCTTAACCTCTATCTGGTACTTTACTACTAACAACAAAGCGATACATGCTAATATAGCGATACCCATGTGGTAAGATCACAACCAATAGAACTATCACAAAAAGTATCAATAATAATTATATCAGTTCACAGTGCTTTTTACGTGTTCACTGTGACTGCCGCTATTAGACTACTGTTCTCTCACTAGAGAACATGACAGACATAGAGCTATTCTCGTGGGGCAGGTGATGCGCGCATGAAAAAGTGCAATAAGTGCGCCATCAACATCCAAATACAGATGTTGGCTCGCATCTTTACTCAGGATCACGCTCCTATCGCCACTTTTCACGCGATCAGATGCGCGCAACATTGCTAGAACAGGTACAAGACAGTACCAGAAAGAAGTTAGATTTCAATGCAAACATTGACTCGACCACCAAAAATATCAGACTCCCAGTTTCGCTCCTTGCGCTCCCGACGGCAACGCTTCTCTCCGTTGATGTTCATTGGTGCGGCAATCACTGTGATAATCGCGCTTGGCGCGGGTGCGTTTTTCTTTGTTCTGCCTCGTTTGGGTTCACATGCAGCGGCGGTCAACATGAATTGCACATTAATTGTACCACCACAGCCACTTTCGGCAACGGGTTTGGCCACACCCTACCAACTTGTCGCGACCGACCCCGATAACGGTCCCTGCAATGAGGCCAACCCCAATCAGGCTGCCTTTGTACAAGGAGCAGTCATTAATACGGCAACAGGCCAGATATCTGTCTACGACCCACTGGTTATTGACAAAGGCACACAGCCCGCCATTGCACCTGTCGTCCCTCAACTACCACAAGGTGCAGTGATTGCTATCTGGTTTGGTTTTAATGGCAATCAACTCCGCTTACGCAGCGTTCAGAACAGCTTGAATGATGGGCAGTGTGTGAATGGCATTCATGGCCCGATTAATGGCTCTATCTTTGGACAAGTCGGCTATTGCAATGCGCCCACGTTCTTCCAAGCCGCGAATCAGGCCATTCAGCGCGGTCAACTCCATCCACCTGCTCTGGGCAAAGCCAAAGATGGCCTAACCTGCCCATCAGTGCGCGATTTCTCTGTCGTTGACATGGACCAGAGTGATAACGTCACCACCGCCTACTTGGTGACAGGTAATGGGCAGACCGCTCAGATGACGGCGGCCAACGCGCAACAGTTACAGAACGCCCAGACGCAGGTCAACGGAAGCGACAATCGTCTACTGGCAATCGCCATTGATGGCTCGCTTGGTTGCCAGCCCTGGATGGCTCCTGACCTGGCAAACCCTGGTCAAATGGCAACCGCATTGCCACTCGATGAGCTACAAGCAGCCGCGCAGCAGCAAGCTCCCATTGCCCTTGTGCCATCACGCGACGATATGGTCGTTGTCAACGGTCAGCAGAACCTGCAAAAAATCAATGCCTATCGCCTTGGCGTCAATCAGCAACTTGCACCAAATCTTGGGGCCGCCAACACCAAAGCCTATTGCACAAATCTACGGCAGATCGCTCCGGCCCGTCTGCTGCTAGACAGCACGTTTACCATCACCGCGCCCTCCTTGGCCCCCGCAATGGCTAATAATCTCTTCACCTTCCTGGCCCAGCGTTTTGTCGCAACTTATGGCCCCAATGGCCTGAACTGTGTTGGTCTGCTTGATATGCCCGACCCTGTCAGCGTCCGCACCGATGAGAATGGGGTGGCGATTTCGGCCACGATTAACGGCGTCACGCCGGGCGCAAGTGGAGGCAGTGGCTCTGCAAACACCCCCACCTGCAATGTCAATGGCACAACGTTGGCTGATTGCGCTGGCACAACCACGATCAACGGACAATCTTGCACATTCTCGTTTGCCAATAACACGGTAACCGTCGTCTGTCCAAGCACACGCCAGCAACCGCCCGCTGGCAACCAACAAAACGGCAACAACTAAGGACGTTTTGTTGTCGAAGAGGCCATGACGTGTATGACCTCTTCGACAACAACCATCTGTGAAATACGGAGAGGGTGCGATGCTCAGGCTGTCTGAGCATCGCACCCTCTCGGAAGATTGACAACGTATTAGTCAACGATGGCAATATTCTCATTCGGCGTGTATTGTGCGATCAAATCTGCAATTGAGGGACGATCAGGAAACTCGGTCAAGATACTCACTGAGCGGCGTTGGCGTGTATCATGGCCAAACTTGACATAGCCATCAATTAAGGCAAACAGCGTATGGTCGCGACCAACGCCAACAGCTTTGCCGGGCCTGATCTTCGTGCCACGCTGGCGCACGATAATACTGCCAGCGGTCACAAGCTGCCCATCAAAGCGTTTGACACCCAGCATCTGAGGATTGCTGTCTCGCCCGTTACGAGAGCTACCTACACCTTTTTTATGTGCCATTGCTTCTATTCCTTTTCATCTACAGGAGCTGCCGTGTCGGCTTCTGCGCCAGTCACCACGCTCTCGTCGGATACGCTTGTGTGTAATTGAGGTGCTTCGCCCGTCACCAGGCTCTTACCATTGGCGACAATATCGTCAATCGTCAGAATCGTCAACTCCTGGCGATGACCCTTCTTATGGCGAAAACGCTTCTTCGATTTGTAGCGGAAAACGATGAGTTTCTCGCCTCGGCCCTGCTTGACAGCAGTCGCCACCACCATTGCATTTTCGAGGAGTGGCGTGCCAATCATCGCCTTATCCGCGTCAGAGATCAGCAGCACTTCATCAAACTGAACCTGCTGCCCGTCTTCAAGCGCAAGACGGTTGACTTCGATGGTCTGGCCAACAGCCACTTTGTACTGTCGCCCACCCGTTTTAATAACTGCGTACATTCTTTTCCCATTTGCCTTTCAGAACGTATCATACGTCTCTTATTCAAGCCACGCGCATGTCGATGTTATGAGGACCACCAGGGTGCATCCGGGCATCGTCCGAGAAGGAATACGTGAAAGGCATGGGGTATGAGCCTTTTGCACAGTTCCGCTTCTCTGCATGTCGCCACACACTCTGCTAGCAAGCAGGAGAAGGCGAACATGCCCTAGCGTGGGGTTGTCCAACCGACACATGGATGTCGATGGACAGATTACAGCCATGAGATCATATCACGATCTTCCGAGGCTGTCAATTGTTTGGAACAGCAGAACAGCATCAGCGATTACCCACTTTCGTCCACTGATGCATCATTTTGACGTAGCGAGAAGGGGATACATACCACAAGCAGAGGATGAACAAAAACTATGCAAAGCGTGGACTTGCCCTCTATTGTATGGTATCCTATACAAGGTGGTCTACCATACTGGTGTGCCATTTTGCCTGGAGCCTTCTTGCATTGAGCCGAGGATGAGTGGAGAAAGCGCATGACAGTACGTGAAGGGCCAATTGACTTACCCAAGCAGGAGCAATACTCAGATGCTCCTATTTTCAACACAAAAGCAGTAGTCCAACAGACGGGCGTGCCAGCACCAACACTACGAGCATGGGAACGCCGCTACACACTACTCTCGCCAGAACGGGCCAATAACGCCTATCGCCTCTACTCAGAACGCGATATCGCTATGATTCGCTGGCTCAAAGAACGTGTTGATGAGGGCATAGCAATTAGCCAGGCGATTGCGCTCTTTCGCCATATGTATGAAGAACAGCAAGCCGCCCAGGAAAAACAGGCAACCAACAAGCCAGCGGAGAGCGAGTTTCAGCAGGGACGCGCAGAAGGGCCACCAGGCTTTCAAATGGCCACGCCGGCAGAACAACAAGAACCAAACGGACTCGAAAAGCTCAAGAAAGAGCAACAGTCCGAGACAACTGCCCATGATTGGCCCGAACTACGTCTGGGAGACGAATTTACGAGCATGAAAGAGCCGACAAGCGGTTTCCCAACCATCCACAACATGCGTAGCGCACGTGGACGCCTGCAAAAAGCTTTTCAGTCCTTTGATGAGGCGGCAGCACATGTGACATTAGCATCCATGTTAGCAATCTATCCGGTTGAGCAGGTGTGTACGGAACTGATTGCGCCGACGATGTGGCAGATTGGGCAGCTTTGGGTCGAGGGACAGATTACTGTCTCGGTTGAGCATTTTGCCAGCAATTTCTTTCGTGGTCTGCTTTCTAACCTCTACCACGTCACGCCCAGCATTGACACTGGCCCACTCGTCATTGTTTGTAGCGCGCCTGGCGAACCCCATGAACTGGCTCCCCTCATGCTGGCCCTCTTCCTGCGCCGTAGTGGTGTGCGCGTGGCCTACCTGGGACAGAGCATAGAGACGCTAGGACTATTGCAGACGATTAGAACAATGGCCCCGGCACTGCTCTGCATCTCACTGACCGTGCCGACCTATCTCTCAGCCTTGATTGATCTGGGTCACCAGGTACAAGAACAGCCAGAGCCACGCCCCATTTTCACCTTTGGAGGTCAGGTGTTCGCGCACTATCCCAATGTCATCACGCAAATCCCAGGCATCTATCTCAATGGGGACCTCCAAGCAATTATCAATCAGTTGCGCGGCATGCTACAGAGCCGCGCTGAAAATAAAAATTAACCTTATGAAAAAACATCTCTTCCCACTTTACGGCTATCTTGGGCTAGCTCTGTGCCTCAGTGCTTGGGCAATATCCTGGTTGCATATCAACCCATTGTCCCGCTTTAGCTTTTTTCCACTCTGGCTGGGCTATATCTTAACCTTCGATAGCCTGGTTTTCATGCGTCATGGTACATCACTCCTGCGACGTATGCGCTGGCGATACCCACAACTCTTTCTCTACTCTAGCGTTTTCTGGTGGGTCTTCGAGTGGCTCAATGTGCCAGTGCAAAACTGGCATTATCGTCTGGACCAACCCTACAGTCCGCTGGCCTATTTCTTGCTTGCCAGCCTCAACTTCAGCACGGTCCTACCAGCTGTCATGGTAACCGCCGAGCTATTCTCTACATTCAAGCCACTCCACCCACGCCTGTCTGCTAACACGCCCGGGCCACGCCTCTCTTGGCCAATCTTGCTTGGCCTGGAAGTGCTGGGCATCGTCACATTTGTGTTGCCCTGGCTTTTGCCACACTACTTCTTTGAGCTGATCTGGCTCTGCCTGGTCTTCTTACTCGATCCTATCAACAACCTGTTTGGGCGTAAATCGGCTTTTGCGCATATCGCAGTGGGCGACTGGCGTTTTATCATGTTACCACTGGCCGGTCTCTGGTGTGGCTTCTTCTGGGAGATGTGGAACTATTTTGCGCTGCCCAAATGGTACTATACCATTCCATATGTTGGCTTCCTCAAAATCTTTGAAATGCCTGTACTTGGCTATATGGGCTATCTACCATTCGCGCTCGAACTTTTTGCCATGTATCAATTTACCTTGCTACTCACCGGGCAAAAGAACGATTATTTGCTCTTCTAGCCAATAAGCGCGCTTGCTGCGCTTAAGCGGACCGAGACGGGGAAGCAGATAACGAACATTCTGCATTTTTCCGCGCAATGCTTGCCTTTTTTATTTGCCCCCTAAATGACGTGTTCTAACGTTCATAACCGCTATAAACTCTTCTTTAGTAAGACGGCTTCTCCGTCTATGGATGCTGCTTATAAATCGGCTAAGTTGAATATGGAGTAAGTTGGGAGATGATTATGTCTGATCCTCAGAAGCGAGGCCAGCTAGACTATACGAATTTAGAACACTATTTTGACGTATTCGTACAACAACAACGCAATTTTATCTATCATGTTGCGCTACAGATGCTACGCAACCAGGATGATGCCGAAGATGTGACCCAAGAAGTATTATTCAAGGCATACACACATCTGGCACACTTCCGTCAGCAAGCTTCTTTTTCGACCTGGATTTATCGTATCACCATTAATAGCGCGTTAGACGCACAAAACCGCATAGCCCGTCAACAACAGCTCATCGCCACACAATCTTGCACTTGTCACAAGCAGCCATCACACGAAGTTGCTCTGGAGTCACACAATAGACAAAAGAACTTCGAGCCAGAAAGCTACTTCTTACAACTTGAACAACGTGCGCTCATCGATAACATTCTGGCGGAAATCGGGCATGAGAAGGCGCAACTGCTCTTATTACATTACGTTGCGCACATGAGTTATCAAGAGGTTGCCAGCCTGCTCGGTATCAAGCTCAGCGCGGTCAAAATGCGCATGTTGCGTGCGCGTAGCGATTTTCAGAAACGTTTTTATCAGTATGAAGCCAGGGCCGTCTCCTGATACATGCTTGCCCACCTATCGTAGAAGCTCGATGTGTTTTTCGCCGCTACCATGCAATATAATCGCTATTATGCATCAATCTATCATAAAAACCGATATATTTCGTACAATTCCAATATGCATCAACCGAGCAACGCTTGACCTTGTTTGAGGGTCTTTTTCTGTGTGTATTAGACATGATATACTGCTCTGTCAAAGTTCATTCCAACTGTTTTGGAGGAGCAGTACCCACTACACACGTGTATTCATTTCACCTGCCTTATGTTGTACAATAGCGCTATCGAGTAGTATTCAATCGATGAGTATGCGTACTAAACATAAGGGAAAAACAGATGAATGCGACAACAATCTATAGCGAGATTCAAACCGCACTGCGCCAGGGGCAACGCATCGCTGTTGCTACTGTTGTCAAGACGGCTGGGGCAGCACCCTGCGGTGTTGGCAGCAAGATGATGGTACGCACAGATGGCACGGTGGCCGGCAGTTTTGCGGGACCACAAACCAATGGCACAGTGATTCAGAAAGCGTTGCAGGCCTTGCACGATGGTCAATCCTTGCTCACCCACATTCATCTTGATGCTGACCAGGGTGAGGCGGTGGGCAGTTGTGGCGCGACATTAGAAGTTTTTTTTGAAGTGTTGCGCCCCGAGCCACGCCTGATTATCGCGGGTGCTGGCTACGTCGCACAAGCTCTGGCCAAACTTGCCAGCACCCTCGATTTTCGGATCGTCGTTATTGATGATCGCCGCGACCTCGCCGACCCACAGATGTTTAGCGAGAAGGTCCAACTGACCTTTGGCGATATCCCACAGAGCATCCACGAGCTAGAGCCGGATGAGTCGAGCTGGATCGTGATTGTGACACGTGGACACCACCTGGATATGGACGCTCTACGAGCCGCCCTGGCGTCCCGTGCAGCCTATATTGGCATGATCGGCAGCACAGGGAAGGTCAAACAGATTTTCAAAAATCTGCTCAAAGAGGGCATTGCCTATGAACGCTTAGCGGAGGTGCATGCCACCATCGGCCTCGATCTTGGTGCAGAAACCCCCGACGAGATCGCGTTGAGTATTGCTGCCGAAATGGTCATGGTGCGCAAAAAGGCCACAGGGGCACAACTCAAGACATTGCACACGTTACTAGAAAATTCATCGATAGGGAGTGCTTAAGCGCGGCAAGCACTCCCCAGAACCAGGAGCTACGCGAAAAGAGCGTGTACCAGCGGAGTCGTCTGCATGCGCACGAGTTTCGCATATAAGCGCATCAATTCGCCAGTAGCGAGCGCGGATGCCGCACAATAGCCGGCATGATGTGGGGCCTCGCCATCGAAGATGCCGCTACACATGCCTTGCATGCCTTCATAAAACCGCTCTTGCAAAGGCATTAAAAGCTTTAAACCTTTGCGCCACATATATTCGTGAACCAGTTCACCACCTGCGGGGGCAGGTTGAGCATCTTTTGCCAGGAGGGCATCAATATAGGGACCGAGCAGCCAGGTCCAAACGCTTCCCTGGTGCAGATGTGCTTGCTGTTCAGCAGATAACACACCCAACGTAGGCTGATAGGCGGCGTCGCTTGGAGCTAAGGTGCGCAAGCCATAGGGTGTCAAGAGATGGTGCGCAACAACATCCAACACATTTTTACGGTTGTGTCCAGACAACAGACATGGCTGGAGAGAGCAGGCAAGAACCTGATTAGGACGAATAGAGCTATCGTTGCCCAACGGCCCATCGATCACATCATAGAGATAGTGACCCTCTTGATACCAAAAACGTTGCGGGAAGGTCTGCTGACAACGTTCCAGTAGTTCTCGATAATGGACGGGAAAATGGGTGGGGTGACCCATACGATGCAATTGACGCGACCATTCGAGCATACGAGCCAGAGCATGATACCAGAGCGCATTGACCTCGACCGCCTTGCCAAAACGAGGCGTGACGGGTGAACCATCGACGAGCGCATTCATCCAGGTCAACGCACGCCCACCCGCCTGTACGCTTAGCAAACCATCTTGCGCATCGACAACAATGCCCGCATCATTGCCACGGATATACCAATGAAGGCTTGCGAGCAAATGATGATAGAGTTCGCTCAAGAGTTCCGTGTCATGGGTGGCACGCAGATAGGCATCAAGCGCGACAATATACCAGAGCAAGAGGTCCACACTGCGGTAGTCATCTGCGCTCCTCTCGCGCTTGCTCGCAGGCAGATATTCGGGCAACATGCCTTGCTTGAACGTTTGCGCCAGCTCGCGCAAGAGGCGACGTGCCAGACCATACTGCTGTGTAGCAAGCAAGAGGCCGGGTAGGGCAATCAGCGCATCGCGGGTACGCATCTCCAGACTATAATAGTCAGAAAAGATCAGAGGTGAATTTTCCGTTGAAAGAGAAGGGGATGCGGCAAAGCCACTTTGTGGTTCTAGCCGTTCAGCGCGTTGTGCCAGAAAACGGCTTCCGGCTTGCAAAAGCAGACGCAAGAATGCCGCATCGGCATTCAAGGTATCAGAACTACTCAGCAGAGGTTGTGTGAACAGGGGATACGCCTGTGCAGCCTCGCCTCCCTCACCAAAATAGCGCAAGGACTGCGGGCCGTGCGTGAGCAACTGGGCTTGCTTCTCTACGCTTTGTGTAAACGAGCGCGCGAGTTGTTGTGGGTTCAATACGTGCGTAGCCAGCTCTTCACTACTAAGAATCAAGGTCAGAGTAGTATTTTCACCGGGCCATAGTGTAGCTCGAATGACACCGGGGAGATAGAGATCATCGGTTGCGGGTTTTTCCATCGCGGCATCATAGCGATGCAAGAAATTCCAGTACCAAACATTGGTTGGAATGAAGGTCACATGGCTTTCAGGAGAGGCAACCGCTAGTACATGATAGGGATGCGCACCCTCCCAGGCGCGCATCGTGCAACCGACCACACCAGCAGGCAGCGTGCCTGGTTGCGCGTTTTCTGCATGCCGATGCGCTTGCTCAGTACGATGCTGCTGCATATGAAAATGCCAGTCATGCTTACCATACTGAGGGCGATTAAATGGACGGTAAGCCGCGAATGGCAGCAAGGTGAAGGTAAGCGCACGTTGCGTGGTTTCCGCATATTCATAGTAGCGCCCGTAGCCAAGATTGAGTGGCCCTGTCGAGTTGCCTCGCCCATAGCCCGCATGCCCATTGGCCGCCGTGCGCAAGACGCGATACTGCACATAGGTAGTGTTTTGGCCCTGTGGCATCCAGATGCGCTTCTCCAGCATAATGCCATCAAGGCCGCCAATATGATAAGTAAAAACCGGAAAACCTTCTTCAAGGCGAAACGTTTCAAGGTGAAAAAAACCAGCCGGATTCAGCGTCCCGTCACGATATTCATTCGTGCCGAGAAAATAGGTACGCTGATCAAATACAATCTCTTCGTCAACCTTCGCAAACAAAAGCTGTGGGACAGAAGTTTCTGGCAACGATGCCACGAGCAGGCCATGTTCCATGCGTGTCAATACGCCGGCAATAGTTCCCGAGGCATATCCCCCCAGGCCATTTGTAACAAGCCATTCTCGACTAATGGTCTCGTCCAAGTCACAACAGATGCTGCGATCATATGCAATGGTCATAGTAGACCCTCCAAGCCCCGCGATAAAAAAGCAACGACGTGTGTACTTACAGAGAATGAGGATGCATCATTACATCCACGCCTTACATAGTTTAACATACCCGGCTACTAGAAGCAGCATATTCTTGGCCATTTCTATTAAAAATGTGTGAGTAATTGCTACTGCTGCGTTTAAAACTAATAAACAATGTGATAGAAAAGCAGAGTAGAGCGTAGTTACATCGAGATGTGGTTTTTTCCAGAGCTGGCGTGCCTACGGCGCGCACGTTTTTCATGCACTGAGAAATGGCATCGCACTTTTTGTTCGCATATACCTGTTTTACAGCGGTAGAGGAGGATGCTTTTCCATGATATATCCTTTTCGGCGCGCACGCGCAGCACATTCAGAACGGCGTTTGCCCTTCCCCATGCTCTTGATAGGAGCAGCGGTGATGTTGTCCCTCTTGCTAGCAGCCTGTGGGAG
This sequence comes from Ktedonobacterales bacterium, assembly GCA_027311145.1. Taxonomy (GTDB): domain Bacteria; phylum Chloroflexota; class Ktedonobacteria; order Ktedonobacterales; family Ktedonobacteraceae; genus DTNP01. Next base: position 21,666 of record DAICZM010000001.1, on the reverse strand, counting down.
CACAGGTAGTACGGGGGGTAGCACTTCTACGCCAACAACACAACCAGCCATCACCCCCCCCACAGATCTGATCGCATCCGGCGTTCTCACGGTTGGCAGTGACACGACCTATCCCCCGCAAGAATTCGTCGACACCACAACCAACAACTATGTCGGCTTTGATATTGATCTCATTACGGCGGTTGCGCAGCGCATGGGCCTCAAAGTCAACGTCGTCAAGGCAGATTTCAGCACGATCATCACCAGCTTGCAAGCAAAACGCTTTGATGTGGTCATGTCCGCGGTCAGCGTGACGCCCGACCGCCAGAAAGTGGTTGATTTCGTGCCTTATTTTAATGCGGGCGAATCGCTACTGGTGCAAAAGGGCAACCCGATGAATCTCAAGAGCGTCGCCGACCTGTGTGGCCTGAATGTGGGCGTGCAAACGGGCACGATTGAGCAGGATGACCTGAATACGGGCAGTAAAGCCTGCGTGAGTAGCGGCAAGCAAGCTATTCATCTGACTGTCTTGCAAGATCAGACAGCTGTGATACAATTGCTAGCAAATAATCGTGTTGTTGCAACCTACCAGGACTCGCCTGTGACGGATTACTTTATCAAGCAGAACCCGGGGCATTTCGATGTTGGTGGCTCGGTCGCCAATGCTGGCTTGGAAGGCATCGTTATTCGTAAGGGCGATACCTCCATGTTTAACGCTGTACAGGCCGCATTCAACGCCATCAAAAGCGATGGAACCTACCGCGTGATTATCAATAAATGGGGGTTGACCAATGAAGCCATTAGTGCCATTGAGCGACGTAACCCATTTATGGCCTAACAGACATCCAGAGCAGATGCACAGCACGTTTTGACACCTGGTCCGACACAACTTTTGATCGCATAACGCTCCCGCGTGAGACGCATTGCAGTGTTTTCACGCGGGGAGCCTATTTTAAGGAGACCATCGTGTTTCGCTGGCAAATCGTCTGGCAGTTTCTTTTCTCTGGCGTCTTTCTCAGCGCGGCTTGGAAGACGCTCTGGATTTCGGTCCTGGCGCAGTGTCTTGGCGTCGCCATCGGCCTTCTGCTCGCCCTCATGCAGATGTCGCGCTATCCATTTCTCTCCTGGCCGGCCCGCGCCTATATCTGGCTTTTTCGTGGTAGCCCGCTACTCGTGCAGATTCTGATTCTCTTCGACGGCCTGCCACAGATATTTCCCAATCTCACACCATTTCTGACTGACTACGTCTGTATCCTGCTCGCGCTCTCCCTCAATGAAGGGGCCTATATGGCAGAGATCATTCGTGCCGGTATCTCCTCCGTCGACACAGGCCAAATGGAAGCGGCCAAGTCACTTGGCATGCGTTACGCCCTGGCCATGCGGCGCATCATTCTTCCGCAGGCGGCACGCGTTATTATCCCCCCACTCGGCAACGAGTTTAATAACATGCTCAAAACAACCTCGCTCGCCTCTGTGATCGGCGTTTTAGAGCTGACAGGCACAGCACAAGTAGATGGGGCACAATCATTCTCGATTTTTGAATTGCTGATTGTCGCTACTTTTTACTACCTCATCATGACCACCCTTTGGGGCTATATTCAGGGCTGGATTGAACGCAGCATTAATCCCTATCGCACCACCACAGATGACACCAGCGAGAAGAAGAACTGGGGCCAACGCCTGATCGGTTTTGGCTCGCCACGCGGTGTACGTTAGCATAGCTCGCAACGAGGAGTCAAGATGAGTAATACATCGGTAGTCAACACTGAGATGGTCCACGCGGAAAAAATCGTCAAACGCTTTGGCAGTCATACCGTGCTTAATGGCGTCGATCTTTCCGTCAAACGTGGACAGGTCGTCGTCGTCATTGGGCCAAGTGGCTCTGGCAAGACGACTATGTTGCGCTGTATCAACCACTTGGAAAGAATTGATGATGGGCGCATCTATATTGATGGCGAACTGATCGGCTATCGCGAGCAGAACGGGCAATTGCGCGAAGATAGTGAAGCCAATATTGCCCGTATCCGCTCACAGATGGGTTTTGTTTTTCAACGCTTTAATCTCTTTCCACACAAGACTGCATTGGAGAATGTCATCGAGGCTCCGATTCATGTCTTGCATCAATCCAAAAGCGAGGTGATGGAGCGCGCCCATGCACTGCTGACAAAAGTAGGCCTTGCGGATAAAGCGCATGCCTACCCCCATCGCCTCTCTGGTGGGCAACAGCAACGTGTGGCAATTGCGCGTGCGCTGGCGATGAACCCCAAACTGATGCTGTTTGATGAAGCGACCTCAGCACTTGATCCCGAGCTGGTCGGTGAAGTACTCAAAGTCATGCGCCAACTGGCCGAAGAGGGCATGACGATGGTGGTCGTTACGCACGAGATGAGTTTTGCGCGCGATGTAGCCGATCACGTCATTTTCATGGATAAAGCGGTGATTGTTGAGCAGGGAACACCCACGCAAATTTTTGACAACACGAATAACGAGCGCACCCGAACCTTCCTGGGTATGATTAAAATGTAGGGGCACGATGCCCCTACACAGGGATGATGCTACGTGTCGCGATTTTGTCAGCGATCCGTCACATATCAACAATCGCCATCGCCTCAACGGGTTGATGAGAAAGTGCGCACACGTGCTGTGGCACAACAAAGTTTGGTGTCTCACTGAGTAAATGCAGAAATGTATCTAGCAACTGTGGATCAAAGCTGCTGGACGCGCCAGCCAGCATCCGATCACGCGCTGCGTAGGTGGACAACGGTGCTTTATAGGGCCGTTGCGAAGTTAATACATCGTAGACATCGGCAATCGTGAGCAGACGCGCACTGAGCGGAATGTCCTCACCACTCAATCCGGTAGGGTAACCATGCCCATCCCATGCTTCGTGATGATAAAGAACCGCTTCGACAAAAAACGATGGGACTTCACATCCAATCAAAATGCGCGCACCGATCACCGGGTGACGCTCCATCTCGCGCCGTTCTATGTCGGAAAGGGCTGCTGATTTATTCAAAATGTTATTGGCAATCCAGGTTTTGCCCAAGTCATGGACCATTGCAGCCAAGGCAAGGTCACGCGCATCACTTCGATTCCAGCCGATGTAGCGCGCCAGACGTTGTACATATGTTGCCACACGTCGTGAGTGCTCATATGTTACACGATCGCGCTCTTGAATACTCTGGGCCAGGGAGAGGAGAACCATCCTTGTTTCCTGATCTCGCTCAGAACGCGCAATTCCCACCACGTTACGCTCCCACAAACAACTACGCAGGTAATACGATGATTACCATCATTCCATATTACGAAGACTAAAAAAGGTTGAAAAGTCCACAATAATGCATACCTTAAGCCACCCGTAAACAATTTGGCAAAGAGCGGGGTCTCCCAATTTCTGGCTGGCGAGCATCCGTCTTTCCTTTCCACGATCACAGGTGCTTGTTACATATTAATATTTGCATGCGCTCCTGTCCACACAAGAGAGTGAAGGGGTACTTTTGTATGAGTCTCTTGTAGTGGCTACACATATCTTGCCGTATTATGTTATTTCGTTATGTATAGAGACGAGAGCCAAAAAGAGCGTCTATTTTCTTTTCTGTAGTTCCATTTAGACTGTACCATAGACAAGCTTGCCGCCTAAGATGGTCGCCTGCACTCCATTTTCGGGCATCCGCTCTTGCGCAACGTGCAGGATGTCCTCACGCAACACCACAGCATCGCCAAGTTTACCAACACTGAGCGAGCCTTTGCGTTGCTCCTCAGCCCCAGCATACGCGGCCACCAGTGTATAGCTCCATAGGGCATCAGCCATCGGCAACGCTTGATCGAGCATCCAGGGCGGACGTGGCAGGTTCGGGTCACGGCGCAGTGTGGCGGCATAGAGGATACGGAATGGATCGAAAGTTTCGACTGGTGCATCTGAGCCAAGCGCAAGTGGAATACCCATCGCATGCATCGTGCGATAGGCATAGGCGTGACGATGACGCCGCCCCCAATAACGTTCAGCAATATCGCGGTCCGCGACGGCGTGAAAAGGTTGTATCGACGCAACAACGCCCAGACGCCGCATGCGTTGCAGGTCTTCGGGAGCGATCAATTGCACATGCTCCAGGCGATAGCGCAACTGCGGAAGAGATGCATTGGAAATACCGCCTTGAGCCAACATTGTCTGCGCATACTCGATAGCATTGAGAGCGACCCGTGCGGCACGGTCGCCGATGGCATGAATAGCAATAGTTGCTCCTAAACGGGCCGCGTCGCGCACGTTATCCAGCATTTCGCGCTCAGAGGTGGAGAGAATGCCATAGTTACCAGGACTGCCTTCAAAGCTCTCTAACATGGCAGCGGTCTGTGAGCCAAGCGTACCATCAGCGAAAATCTTGATGCCGCCCACCCGCAAAAGATCATTGTCTGCATTATGAATACCCAATGCAGGTAGCTGCGGCAACAACGTGCGCGGCACGATCATCTGCACGCGCACACCCAATGTCCCCGCGTCGCGCATTTCACGAAAGAGGTCTAACGAAGTCTCTCCTTCGATATCGTGAATGGTTGTAATGCCAAAACGCTGTAACTCCCCAATGATGCGATGGAGAAAGACGCGATTCATTGTAGGATCAGACCTATCAATGACACGATACACCAGACTCGTGGCACCTTCCTCTTGCAAAACACCTGTTGGCACACCATCGGCATCATGCAGAATGACGCCATTCTCCGGCTGTGGCGTGGCAGATGTAATCGTAGCACGCTGTAATGCCAACGAATTGACCCAGAGCAGATGACCATCCTTGCTCCACAATGCGACAGGGTGAGCAGGAGCTACGGCATCGAGGAGCAGACGCGTGGGGAAATGCTGTCCAGGCCAGAGGTTTTTATCCCAATGCCCGCCAAGAATCCATTGACCCGCTGGCGTTTGCGCCACACGCTCCTGTACTAAGCGAGCGACCGCTTCCGCACTACGACACCCTTCAGCATCAATATAATGAGAGCGATAGGCCGCGTCCAGTAAATGAATATGGGCATCGATAAAGCCGGGCAACATTGTTTTGCCATGCAGATCGATGACCTCGCGTGCCTGGCCTGCCGGCCCCACACGCCGCACTTCATCATCTGGGCCAATTGCAAGAATACGTCCATGCTCGGTATCGACCGCCATCGCCTGCGCATATGGTAACGCGGCATCCATCGTATAAATATTGCCATTGACGTAGATCACAACACTCATACCGTCTGTCATCCTTTCCCAAACAAAACCTGCACCATGCGGCATCGCCAATGCCACCGCTCTATAATACCATCTTTACTTTTCTGAACGCACGAGATATAGTTACTGTAGATATGATCACTTACGTTTCTGCCAACGCTTGCCCATATCTACAGTAACTATCAGCGATCACTTTTCCATACACAAACAGATTGTAACACTACAGTTTTTGCACACACAGATACTGTACCTATAGGTTACATCTTACTGATTTTTACCTATGTCCCAGACGACATTGAACTATGCTTACCAGCAGAAGGGAATACATGCTATGTCTGATCCTTTACATGAAAAACTTGCGCACGTTCTCATCCATTATTCTTTGCATGTCAAACCTGGCGAAAAGCTACTATTAAGCGGCCCCGATTGCGCGGCCCCACTGCTGCGCGCCATATATCGTGAGGCCATACGGGCAGGAGCGCACGTGACGCCCATGATTGATCTCGATGGCTTGCATGAAATTTTCATGCGCGAGAGTAGTGATGAGCAACTCACCTATGTTTCTAAGCTGGACACCTATCTCAACGAGTACTTTGATGTACACTTGTACATTATGGGCGAACAGAATACAAAGGCGTTAAGCGGCATCGATCCGAAACGTCTGGCCATGCAAAGTGCCTCACGCGCTGCCCTCTCTAAACGCTTTATGGAACGCGCTGCTAACAAAGAAATGCGCTGGTGCCTCACGCTTTACCCAACGCAGGCGCATGCGATGGATGCGGGGATGTCATTAAGCGACTACGAGGATTTTGTCTACGGAGCCGGTTTGCTCAACCAAGAGGACCCGGCAGCAGCGTGGGAGCGCGTGAGCGTAGAACAGCAACGCATTGCCAACTACCTCGGGAAGCATGATGTCATCCACATCGTTGCGCCTGAGACCGACATCACCTACCGTGTCGCCGGGCGCACCTGGGTTAGTTGCGCGGGCGAGGCCAATTTCCCTGATGGCGAAGTCTTTACCGGCCCGATTGAGCATTCCGTCAATGGCACAGTGCATTTTACCTATCCTGCTGTCTACAATGGCAACGAGGTTGAGGATGTCCGTCTGACCTTTCGCGACGGCAAAGTTATTGAGGCACATGCTGGACGTGGCCTGAATTTCCTCAATGCGATGTTAGACATGGACGCGGGTTCGCGCTACCTCGGTGAGGTTGCCTTCGGTCTAAACTATGGCATTCAACGTTTTACCAAAGAGATTCTCTTTGACGAGAAAATCGGCGGCACAATGCATATGGCCCTCGGCGAATCCTATCCTGAAACAGGTGGGGTGAACGAGTCGGGCTTACATTGGGATATGGTGTGTGACCTGCATGAAGGTCGTGTCTATGCCGACGGCGAACTCTGTTACGAGAACGGCAAATTTATCATCTAACACCCTGAGAATGAGCATGGCATGCGGAGTGGGTGCGATGTATTGTACCCACTCCGCATGCCATGCTCATTCTCAATCTATCAATTTCAATCTATTTAAAAGAGTGAAAGCTGCTGTGGTGGCTCTTTAGGGCTGGCAGCTTGCACAGGCGCGGCGGCTTTGGCCTGTTTTGCCGCGGCCTCAGCAGCAACACGCTCGGCTTCTGCAATAAGGTGGGGGATTTTTTTGAAGTCCTCGCGAATAGTATCTTTGAGACTGCTTTGATGCAGGCCAGCGGCAGGATGATACATAGCAATACAGAGATAACCATTCACGCTGCGTGCCCGCCCGTGAATGCTGCTGATCTTCTCGCTGCCAAAGAACTTGGCCATCGAATAGCGTCCGAGGGTGACAATCACTTGTGGCTTGATAGCAGCAATCTGACGATCTAGATAGGCATTACACGCCTGGATTTCATCAGGCAGAGGATCACGGTTGTTGGGGGGACGGCACTTCACGACATTGGCAATAAAAACATCGGGACGCTGTAGATTGATACTAGTGAGCAATTCTTCGAGAAACTGCCCGGCAGGACCAACAAAAGGCCGCCCTTGACGATCTTCATTAAAGCCTGGCCCCTCACCAATAAATAGAATTTTCGCGTGGCTATTCCCTTCACCTGGAACAGCTTTGGTACGCCCTTTACACAGATTCCATTTTGAGCCTGTTGAGACCTCTGCGGCGATCTCGTGCAGAACCTCCTCTGTTGACATTGCCATATGTACCTCTTTCCATATTTCATCTGTTTCAAAAGCCAAAAGAGGGAAAGAATGAAGTATGACACCCGCACCGGGGTGTCATACTCTGTTTAGGTATGCATGGATGGAAGATTACCAGCGACGATCTGACGGACGCGGTCCAAAGCCACTGTCACGGCGTGGGGGGCTACCGCCGGGGCTACGTCCAGGGCCACTTGGTCCCATTGGACGACGTTGCCCAAAGCTGCCGCCACCACTACTACCACTGCCACCGCTACCGCTACCACCACCGCGATCAGGGTATCCGCCGCGTTCACGGCTCCCGCCACGATCTCCGTAGCTACCGCGATCTCCGTAGCCACCGGTATTGCGATTGGGGGGCTGACCCTCACGACCACCGCGATCTCCGTAGCCACCGCGATCTCCGTAACCAGCACCGCCTGGGCGCCCACCACGTCCTGGCCCACGCCCAGACGAGCGATCACCCTCTATTTCGGCCTGGCTAGGCATCTCGCCACTCAAGGCAGCGCGACGCGAAAGATTGATACGCCCTTGCGGATCTACCTCTATCACCATGACCGTGATTTCATCACCGACGGAAACAACATCTTCGGGACGCATCACCTGGTAATCTGCTAGCTGCGACGTGCGCACCAAGCCTTCTTTGCCAGGCAAAATCTCGACAAAACAGCCGAAATCAACGATACGGCGCACCGTACCCGTGTAGATACGGCCTACCTCAACCTCTTCGGTCAAAGCCCGTACTGCATCAATCGCCGACTGCATCGACTCACCGGAGTGAGCTGAGATATTGACTGAGCCATCATCCTCAATATCGAGCTTAGCCCCAGAATCTTCCTGGATCTTGCGAATCGTCTTGCCGCCCGGTCCGATGACCGCACCGATCTTCTCAGGGTTGATCTTGATCGTCTGAATACGCGGTGCAAACTCAGAGAGTTCTTCGCGTGGCGCATCAATCGAGTCAAGCATCTTCTCCATGATGAACATACGACCATCGCGTGCCTGCTCTAATGCTTTCGCCATGATGTCGTAAGTGATACCTTTGACCTTGATATCCATTTGAAGAGCTGTGATGCCATCCGCTGTGCCCGCGACCTTAAAGTCCATATCACCTAGAGCATCTTCGATGCCCTGAATATCACTGAGAACAGCCCATTTGCCCGCACGCTCACCTTCGCCCGTGATAAGGCCCATCGCAACCCCTGCGACGGGAGCATGAATGGGCACACCCGCGTCCATGAGAGCGAGTGTAGTGCCACACACCGACCCCATCGAGGTCGAACCATTCGACGAGAGTACATCGGAGACGGCACGGATGGTGTAAGGAAATTCATCTTGCGCGGGAATAACGGCGGCAATCGCACGCTCAGCCAGCGCGCCATGCCCAATTTCACGGCGACCAGGGCCACGCAATGGCTTGCTCTCACCAGTGGAGAACGGCGGGAAATTGTAGTGGTGCATGAAACGCTTGCTCTCGCCAAAGCCCAGGCCATCCAGAACCTGCTCATCACCTGGCGAACCAAGCGTGACAACGCTCAAGACCTGTGTTTGGCCACGTGTGAAAATGGCCGAGCCATGCGTGCGCGGCAATAACCCAACCTCACAGGAAATAGCCCGAATGGTCTTTAGATCGCGTCCGTCAGGGCGATTGCCAAAATCCAGAATATTGTTGCGCACATACGCCTTTAATTCCTTCTCATAGAAGGCGATGATATCCTTCAGGCGGTCTGGCATCTCTGTGCCAAGTGTGGTAACCAACTCATCCTGCACAAGATTGAGAGCAACCGAGCGCGCCGCTTTGTTTGGATTGTTGACAGCCGCATCAAAGCGCGGGCGGACAAAATCAGCGACCTTTTTTTGTAGTTCCTGGTCAACCAAGGGAGGAGTATAAGGGCGTTTGGCAATATTCACTGCCAGCGCCAGTTTTTCCTGCATCTTGATAATATCTTGCAAGGCTTCATGGCCAAAGCGCACCGCCTCCAGCATGAGGTCTTCGGGCAATTCCTTTGCCCCTGCCTCAACCATCATCACCGCGTCAGCCGTGCCAGCAATGGCCAGATCAAGTTTGCTGCGACTCATCTGCGACTCGGTCGGGTTAATCACGAGTTGATCGTCAACATAGCCAACACGCACCGCCCCTACAGGACCCGCAAAAGGAATATCCGAGACACTCAGCGCGGCGGAAGCACCGACAATACCTAGAATAGCAGGATCATTCTCTTGATCGACAGAGAGAACCGTGATAACGATCTGGACATCGTTGCGGTAGCCTTTGGGAAAGAGAGGACGAAGAGGACGATCAGCGAGACGGCAGGCGAGGATAGCGTGTTCCGAGGCGCGACCTTCGCGTTTGATAAACCCACCAGGAATTTTCCCAGCGGCATACATACGTTCTTCTACATCAACAGTTAAAGGGAAAAAGTCAATACCTTCACGCGGCTCATCGCTACCTACAGCCGTTGCCAGAATGACGGTATCTCCATAGCGCAACAACACGGCGCCATTTGCTTGTTCTGCCACGCGCCCGGTCTCGATACTCATTACCCGACCACCGATGACAGCTTCTTGACGATGAATCATATTTCCTCCGACTAGTAAGCACCCCGTTACATTTCAATTGCTACCCGGCAAGCATATTGCATTGTGTTCGTTTATCCCATTGTGGAAACTGACCGGGTGACATTCCTCTCACTCCTGCTTTTGCCTGACGAATACCATCACAGCATGTTCATATTGGCGTGTTGTTTCCTATTCCTCTGTCGGATCACTGTTTTTAACCACAGGGAGTTTTCTACGTGCTTGTCTCCGTTCGTCTCAGACGCTCTTCTCTTCAACACCATCTCTGCAAGTGATTGGAGGAAAAATGGAGCGGCGGTCGGATCAACATATGGCATCGGGCATGTCAACGCCCTCTTGGCAACCCGTTTTCTAGCCACGACTCCAACCGCATCCACAGCAACCCAGAACTAGCCTTTACGACTGCGTGCCTGACGCAGGCCAATCTTAGCAATCAACGCACGATAACGCTCGGGGCTTTTCTTACTCAGGTAGGCAAGTAGACGACGACGCTGACCTACGAGCAGCATCAGACCGCGTCGTGAGTGAAGGTCATGTTTGTGAATCTTGAGATGCTCGGTCAATTGAGTAATACGCAGTGTCAGCAGCGAAACCTGCACTTCCGGCGAACCAGAGTCCATTTCGTGGACACGGGCATTCTCAACCACTTCTTTTTTTTGTTCTTGTGTCAATGCCACGCTTTTAAATCACCTGTCTTCCATTTTTTAAAAGACGACTATATGGACGCATTATAACATGGATGGAGTGCAGACGCAACGATGCCGCGACTCCACACGGCAGGGTGAAACTGCGTCGCGTCCGCCATGTTGTACCACAAACATGTGTGGGAATAGCGGACGCGATCCATTGGCCTTTACGACATGCACGCGGGCGATTGGTCACCCACTTACTTGATGGTGACTTTCGCGCCAACTTCGGCCATCTTGGCAGCAATTTTCTCGGCTTCTTCCTTCGAGACAGCTTCTTTGATCGGCTTTGGAGCCTCGTCTACCACTGCCTTGGCTTCTTTCAAGCCCAGACCTGTCAACTCGCGTACAACCTTGATGACGTTGATCTTGTTAGGACCAATTTCGCTCAGGATAGCATCAAACTCGGTCTGCTCTTCCACTGGAGCCACCACAACAGCCTCGGTGGTGGTTGCGGCCACAGGGGCTGCTGCCACCGACGCGGCTGCACTGACACCCCAACGCTCTTGCAGGTTCTTGCTCAACTGGACCAGGTCCAGCACATTCAATTGTTCGATCTCTGCGATAATGCTTTCAACGGACATGGGATAGTTCCTCCTTCATTACTCGGCAGCAGGTATGCTGCTATTTAATTGCTCTGCACGTGCTTGTAAAACATAACATAGGTCGCGCAATGGCGCGCTCACCAAACCATAGACGGTTGCCAGCGGTCCCTGAATAGTCCCGACTGCCTCAGCTTTGGCCTGCATTTTCCCACCGGGTAGTTTGCCCAGCCGCTCTACCTCGTCAGCGTTCAATGAACGCCCACCGAGGATACCAGATTTGAGGATGACACTCTTTGAAGTACGCACATAATCAGCAACCGCTTTGGCCGCCGACACTTCATCATCATAACTAAAAGCAACAGCGGTTTGACCATTGAAGATTTTTTTATCCACCCCGGTCATGTTATTGCGCTCGGCAGCAATACGCAACAGCGTATTTTTCGTGACGTGAAATTCGAGGTTGGCGGCGCGCATTTTGCTGCGCAAATCGTTCATTTCCTTGACTTTTAAGCCCTGGGTCTGCACAAGAATTGCAACAGTTGCACGACCCAACTTTTCTGTCAATTCGTCAATCGTCTCTGTTTTTGCCTGTGTTGGCATGTATTTCCTTCCTCCTTCCTGAGCAAATTATCGTATGGTCTATAAAAAAACCTTCGGTATGGATACCGAAGGTTTAGAAGCAATCTTTTTCCAAGAACACGCCACGCTTCATGCACATTGCCACGAGTGGCCTATGGCACACGAAATAGGTGTGTGGGAATGCCTCGGCAAGCGAACGCACGCTGCGCGCTCTTTATAACACCTTGCGGGTATACTTGCTGTCTTCGGTCGTTTCTCTATTCTATTTGATGGTCAAGGCATATGCCAGCGCGCCATCATAAGCAACGTTGGACACGTACCCTCTCCGACAGGATGCAATAAATTCCATCCCTACTTCTGGAAAAGGGTCGTTGACAAATCCAGGCGAATGCTAGGCGACATGGTTGAAGAAAGAACCATACTTCTGATGTATGTTCCCTTCGCGCCTGTTGGACGCGCACGCACAACCGCGTCAATGATCGAAGAGACGTTGGAATGCAATGCCTCATCACTAAAGGAAAGTTTGCCCGCCGGAATATGCAATAGTGCGGTCTTATCAACCTTAAATTCGACGCGACCAGCCTTCACTTCACGAATGGTCTTGGCAAGATCAAATGTGATGGTCCCGGCTTTGGGGCTGGGCATCAGACCACGTGGGCCGAGCTTTTTACCGAGCCGACCAACCTTACCCATCACATCAGGTGTGGCAATGGCCACGTCAAAGCCAATCCAATCGCCCTCAATCTGCTTAATAAGATCGTCCAGGCCAACAAAATCTGCCCCTGCTGTCTCTGCTTCGGAGGCTTTTTCACCTTGCGCAAAGACCAAGACCTTGACTTCCTTGCCGGTTCCCGATGGCAGCATGGCTACGCCGCGTACCATCTGATCAGCATGGCGGGGATCAACGCCGAGACGCACATGAATCTCAACAGTCGGATCAAACTTTACATAATTTGTTTTCTTGAGTAGCGCAATCGCCTCGCCCACTGGATACGTTTGGGTGCTATCGATCTGCTTAGCCGCCTCAAGATATTTCTTCCCGTGTGTTGCCATAATATCATGCCCTCCTGGGGGTTTACTAACCGCAGTGACTTTCGGGCTACCGCTTGATGCGAAGATCGCTTTATCAGTCGATAGTGATACCCATACTGCGTGCGGTTCCCGCGACAGTACGCTCTGCCGCCTCAAGATCATTCACATTCAGGTCTTTCATTTTGAGTTGTGCGATCTCGCGCAGTTTCTCAGGTGTGATTGACCCCACCTTTGTCTTGTTCGGAGTCGCCGAACCCCTCTCAACACTCGCCGCCTTGCGCAACAAGTCTGCAACAGGGGGCGTCTTCGTGATAAAGGTGAACGAACGATCATCATAAATGGTGATCTCAGCAGGAATAATCATCCCCGCCTGATCGGCAGTACGCGCATTGTATTCCTTACAGAACATCATAATATTGACGCCCTGTGGACCAAGCGCAGTACCAATCGGGGGAGCCGGATTGGCTTTACCCGCCGGAATTTGCAGGCGCACTACCGCCTTGACACGCTTTGCCATACGTACACTCCACTCTTCAGAAGGTCTTTATGCCGAAAAAGAGGCTTGCCTAGCCCGCACGCATTCACATACGAGGTGAGACAGGCTCTTCGCTTTAGATTTTCTCAACCTGGAGAAAATCCAGAATAACAGGCGTCTCTCGCCCAAAAAATGAGACGAGCACGGTCACTTTGTTGCGATCCATGTTAATATCGCTGACCGTCCCGATAAATTCAGAGAACGGGCCATCAATCACACGCACACTCTGGCCTTTAGCAAAACTGATTTTCGCTTTTGGCTTCTCCGTTTCCTTTGTGACTTGTTTGAGGATTGATTTCATCTCATGCTCTTGCAAGGGAATAGGATGCGTGCCAGAGCCAACAAAACTTGTCACGCCGGGCGTGTTGCGCACAACATACCAGGCCTCATCACTCATCACCATCTCAACCAAGACGTAGCCGGGGAACACTTTGCGCTGAACGGTGCGCCGCTGCCCCTGCCGAATCTCTACCTCTTCCTCCTCTGGCACAATCACGCGAAAAATCTTATTGCGCATGTCCATTGAGGCGATACGCGCTTCGAGATGCGTTCTTACTTTTTTCTCGTACCCCGAGTAGGTGTGAATCGCATACCAAGCACGCTGGCTCTCTGTGTCCGTTTTTGCCCCTGTTTGCCCATTCTCGCTGGTATGTTCAGTAACCACGGCTTCTTCCTTTACGCTTATCCTGGTGACGAAGCTACTTATGCGTTATCAGCAAGAAGAGTTGAGTTAGCCCAAAGTCGGCAGCACCCAACACAATTCCAATGGCAGCCGAGAGTGCGATAACAACAAAGGTCATATTCCTAGCGTCTTCAAACGTGGGCCAGGTCACTTTGTGACGTAATTCGTAATACGCCTCTAAAACGAAACGCCCAGTAGTATTCTTACGCAGCCAGCTCTCTAGCGAAGAGGAACTTTTCGCTGCTTCACGACGCACAGGCTTGCTCTCTTCTTTTGATCGCTCTTTGCGCTCTTCACGCCCTACCTTGCTACTTCTGGCAGGCACTTCGCGGTTCCCACTCTGCCCACCCTGACTCCCTTGCGCCTTCACCGTCTCCGCCGCCTGGCTAGCAGTCTTTTTCTTGTCAGCCATTTTGTTTGCCACGTTAAACCTTTCTTGACCAGTCGTGACTGTCCTAAGCCAACCTGGTTGCTCCCTGCCCTACATGATACGCTTTACGAATAAGCTCTTTATCATACTAACAGGCTTCATTGTTCTCTCTCCAGGTATATTCCTCTATTATAACAGTGAAAGGTCTTGTTTGTGCATACGAGATCGGACTATCTCATATTACCCATGACTAATTGGCCTACTTCGTCTCGCGATGAGACGCATGCACGTGACAGGTGGGGCAATATTTGCGAAATTCCAGACGCTCAGGGTTATTTTTCTTGTTCTTCGAGGTATTGTAGTTACGACTCTTGCAGGTCGTGCAAGCCAGCGTGACCACAATGCGATTCTCTTTACCTTTACTTGCCATAGGGTCCTGCCTCTCAGTATGTGGTCACTCTTTGAGAAGATGCTCCCCGACCACGTTTTCAGGAACAATCAACCATTTTTCAGATATGCCATTGCTAGATGTAAAAGTGTGGGCGCAAGAAAATTGCGCCCACTGGGGCTATAAAATTTTATACCTCGACCTTGGTGCAGATGCCCGCGCCAACCGTGCGTCCACCTTCGCGGATAGCGAATTTGACGCCCTCTTCCATTGCCACCGGCTGGATCAGCTCCACCGTCATCTCAATGTTGTCGCCCGGAATCACCATCTCCACTCCCTCTGGCAACTTGATCGCTCCCGTCACGTCCGTTGTGCGCACATAGAACTGGGGTCGATAGCCATTGAAGAATGGCGTGTGGCGTCCACCCTCTTCTTTCGAGAGGACATACACCTGAGCCTTGAAGGTCTTGTGGGGCTTGATCGAGCCTGGCTTGGCCAACACCTGCCCTCGCTCGATGTCTGCACGCTCTATTCCACGCAACAGACAGCCGACATTGTCGCCCGCCAACCCTTGATCGAGCGTCTTCTGGAACATTTCTACGCCCGTCACTACGACCGTGCGAATATCCTCGCGCATACCCACGATCTCGATGTTGTCGCCTACCTTGACCTGCCCACGCTCGATACGTCCCGTCGCCACCGTTCCACGTCCCTTAATGCCAAACACATCTTCTACTGGCATCAGGAACGGCTTGTCGGTCGCGCGCGGTGGGGTCGGGATGTAGTTATCCACGGCATCCATCAATTCCCAAATGCACTGCGCGGCTGGGTCATTGCGCGACAGGTCGCCCTTGCTCTCCAGCGCTTTGAGGGCCGAGCCACGAATGACTGGCACATCATCACCGGGGAACTGGTACTTCGACAGCAGTTCGCGCACTTCCAGCTCCACCAGTTCCAGCAACTCTTCGTCTTCCATCATGTCTACTTTATTGAGGAACACGACCATCGCCGGCACTTCTACTTGACGAGCCAGCAGCACGTGTTCGCGTGTCTGTGGCATTGGGCCATCAGGCGCGCTCACCACCAGGATAGCCCCGTCCATCTGGGCCGCACCCGTAATCATGTTCTTGATGTAGTCGGCATGCCCTGGGCAGTCCACGTGGGCGTAGTGCCGCTGCTCCGTCTCGTACTCCAAGTGCGCGATGGCAATCGTGATGCCGCGCTCGCGCTCTTCAGGAGCCTTGTCGATCTGGTCAAAGGCAGTATATTTCGCCAGTTTGGAGGAGGCCAACACTTTCGTGATCGCCGCCGTCAAGGTCGTCTTGCCGTGGTCGATGTGTCCAATCGTTCCCACATTCACGTGGGGCTTTGTTCGCTCAAACTTCTTTTTTGCCATGTCATTCCTCTTTGGAGTAGTGCTCAGTGCAAACAGCGTGCGTCAGGGCTGCACTTTTGCGATGGCACTGGTAATTACAGCTAAAATTACTCGTCTATCCTTAAGGATAGAAAAGTCACCTCTGAAATGAGCAGGAACCGGTCGGCCTATTCCCTGACCTCGGCACCGGACCTGTCAAGATAGCAAAGCATTGCATCATCACCTGTGAGATGCGCACCCACGGCGATTTCCTGGAACACGAGGCAGACAGTCAGACTGCCTCGTGTAAGAGGTTATCCCATCCCTTATCGACTGCGTTTTGCGATGATTTCATCGGCAATCACGCGAGGGACAGGGTCGTAGTGAGAAAATTCCATCGAATAGTTAGCGCGCCCGCTCGTCATAGAACGAAGATCATTCACATAACCGAACATTTCGGATAGAGGAACATGACCCCGCACCACATGTTGCGTTCCACGAGACTCCATGCCCAGGATAATGCCACGACGACGATTGAGGTCTCCAATAATGTCGCCATAGAACTCTTCAGAAGTAGTCACTTCCACCAACATCATTGGTTCAAGCAGGATAGGAGCGGCTTTGCGTGTGGCCTCTTTAATTGCCAGCGAACCAGCAGTTTTAAAAGCCATTTCATTCGAGTCTACATCGTGATAAGAGCCATCAAAAAGCGTGACTTTTACGTCAACCATTGGATAGCCAGCAATAATGCCGTTATCCAGTGTCTCTTTGATACCGTTTTCGGCTGGTTTGATATATTCTTTGGGAACCGTGCCACCAACAACCGCGTTGATGAACTCAAAACCTTTGCCACGCTCGTTTGGCTCGATACGGATCCAGACATCACCGTATTGACCGTGACCGCCTGTCTGACGAACGTGCTTCCCTTGCGCTTGTGCATTTTTGGTGATCGTCTCGCGATAGGCCACCTGTGGACGGCCAACATTCGCTTCAACCTTAAACTCACGCAGCATACGATCTACAATCACTTCCAAATGCAGTTCACCCATGCCACTGATAATGGTTTGACCACTCTCGGTGTCGGTATGGAGTTGAAAGGTGGGGTCTTCTTCAGCGAGTTTGCCAAGCGCAATAGACATTTTATCTTGGTCGGCACGGGTTTTTGGCTCAATCGCAATCTCAATTACCGGACGCGGGAAGACAATGGACTCCAGAACGATGGGAGTCTGGGAGTCACACAGCGTATCACCCGTAAAAGTATTGCGGAGACCAACGGCAGCACAGATGTCGCCGGCGCGAATCTCATCAATATCTTCGCGGTGGTTGGCGTGCATACGCAGCAAGCGACCAACACGCTCAGTCCTGCCCTTGGTGCTATTCTCAACAGATGCACCTTTGTTGATCATGCCGGAATAGACGCGCATGTACGAGAGACGCCCAACAAAGGGATCGGAGACGATCTTAAAAACCAAGGCACTGAACGGGGCACTATCGGCAACGCTACGCTCAATAATCTCGCCGCTATCGGGATCGCTTCCCTTTGGCGGAGGAATATCGAGAGGCGAAGGCAGATAAGTGACGACAGCATCCAGCATAGCCTGCACACCCTTATTCTTCAGCGCAGAACCACAGAGGACGGGAACCAGCTTGTTGGCGATAGTCGCATGGCGCAAGGCAACAATCAGTTCTTCCTTTGTAATTTCTTCACCTTCGAGGTACTTGCGTGTCATCTCTTCGTCGGTCTCGGCAATACGCTCAATCAAAGCTTCGCGATGCAGATTAAACTCAGCTTCCATACCGGTAGGAACCTCGGTACGGTCAGATTTGGTACCCAGATCATCGGTAAAGATGACCGTCTGCTGCTCAATCAGATCGATAAAACCTTTAAAGTTACTCTCGCGACCGATGGGAATTTGGATAGGAACAGGAACCGCGCCCAGACGATCACGAATCATCTGAATAGTGCGCCAGAAGTCGGCTCCCGTGCGGTCCATTTTATTAACAAAACAGATACGCGGAACATCATACTTATTAGCCTGACGCCAGACAGTTTCGGATTGTGGCTCCACGCCAGCGACCGCGTCAAAGACGACAACGCCGCCATCGAGGACGCGCAGTGAACGCTCGACTTCAGCAGTGAAGTCTACGTGCCCGGGCGTGTCGATGATATTGATGCGTGTATCCTGCCAAAAGCAGGTGGTGGCAGCAGATGTAATTGTGATGCCGCGCTCTTGCTCCTGTGGCATCCAGTCCATCGTCGCGGCCCCTTCATGAACCTCACCGATGCGGTGAATCTTCTTTGTATAGAAGAGGACACGCTCTGTGGTGGTCGTTTTGCCAGCATCAATATGAGCGATGATACCAATATTTCTTGTTTTTTCGAGTGGATATTCTCTAGGCATGATGTATTATTACCAGCGATAATGAGCAAAAGCCTTGTTAGACTCTGCCATCTTGTGGGTCTCCTCACGTTTTTTGATCGTTGCCCCTTGTCCCGCTGCGGCGTCCATGAACTCGCTTGCCAGCTTCTCAGCCATTGATCGTCCGGTGCGCGAGCGTGCGGCCCGAATAAGCCAGCGCATTGCCAACGCGCTGCCACGATCACGGCGGACATCAACTGGAACCTGATACGTAGACCCACCCACGCGGCGGGGCTTAACCTCGATGGTGGGGGTAGCATTTTTGAGAGCCTGCTCGAACACATCGAGCGGTGGCCGCTTCATTTTCAGTTCGATCGCATCAAAAGCTTCATACAGAATACGCTCCGCCAGGCTACGCTTGCCGTCCAACATGAGCTTATTCGTGAAGCGCGCCACATTGCGGCTTTTGTATCTTGCGTCCGGCACATCGGGCCGTCGCACGACTCTCTTTCGTCTGGGCAATTTTTGCCTCCTCCTAATTTCCACACCCGGCGGCGGGTTGGCATAGAGCAAACGCTTCGTCTTTAGAAGACACCAGAAAAGGCGTCGATTCGATTGCCAGGCCAAGCCTCTGCAATTTTCTTCGGACGCCTACACGCGGATGCCTATCCTGATGTTGCTCGTCGCACACAATACTCTCTGTACAGATAACGTTTCGCATATGCCCGTTGGTCACAAAGAGTATTAAGTGCGCTTTGTAACGATCGCGTCTGCTATGCAGGACGGTCACAAAGCCTGTTGAGCACTGATTCTAAACGTGCTGAAACACATCAGAACCTTTCAAGAGAACACCCGACTCTCATCACAGAGCAAGATCAGCCTGCAATGATGTGTAATAACCGACCTACCTGACGGCGTTCAGGTGGTATCGGATAGAAACCTGGGTGCGGCGCGGCGAACTATTTCTTGCCACCCACCGCTTGCACACAGCTTCTATAGTATGACTATTTCTTGCCGCCCTTTGTTGGAGTAGCCGGCTGTCCGGGCTTCGGACGCTTGGCTCCATATTTAGAACGACCACGACGTCGCTTTGAAACGCCGTCACTGTCCAGGGTTCCGCGCACAATGTGATAACGCACGCTTGGCAAGTCCTTCACGCGGCCACCACGAATCAGCACAACGGAGTGTTCCTGCAAATTATGCCCTTCACCAGGAATGTAAGCCGTGACTTCCATCTGGTTTGACAAACGAACACGAGCAATCTTACGCATTGCCGAATTCGGCTTCTTAGGCGTCATTGTGCGAACCTGCGTACAAACACCACGTTTCTGTGGCGAGCCACGCAGACGCGAAGTGCGATTCTTCAGCGCGTTGTATGAATAGAGCAACGCGGGGGCCTTAACCTTTTTCTGCTTCTGCGAACGGCCCTTTCGGATTAACTGATTAATTGTCGGCAAGGAAAGATCCTCCCTGTCCCTTCTTATCCTCATGTAAGGGCGTGGCATGATAGGTCACGCCCTTACCTCATTTCATACATATGCGATTGCATATGTTATCACTCGTTGCCACTGCTGTCAAGTGGTGTTATCCCATTTCCCCGCAGATTGCTACTGCCGTCAAGTGCTGTTATCCCAAGAGTACTGTTTCCCCTCAGAAAACTGCTGCCTGCACCCGCACCAGCAACACCCGCTGCAACCACAGAGCCGGCGGCCATACGCGCGGCCGCACTCTGCTGCCGCGAAAGTTGTTCGCGGCGACGCTGCAAGATGCCGGAGCCAGCTGGTATCAGCTTCCCAATGATGACATTCTCTTTCAAGCCCACGAGGTGGTCGGTCTGGGCCTGAATCGCAGCTTCGGTCAATACACGTGTTGTCTCTTGGAAGGATGCCGCCGCCAAGAAGCTATCCGTGTTCAGCGATGCTTTGGTAACACCCAGCAAGATGATCGAGGCAGTTGCTGGCTCGCCACCCTCTGCCAAGACACGCGCATTAGTATCGGCAAAGCTAAAGCGATCTACCAGGTCACTGGGCAACATCTCGGTATCACCCGGATCATCGATCTTGACGCGTCGCAGCATCTGGCGCACAATCACTTCAATATGCTTGTCGTGAATATACACGCCTGTGTTACGGTAGACGCGCTGAACTTCCTTGACGAGGTAGAGCTGCACAGCCTCGCGGCCCTGAACGCGCAAGACATCTTGCGGGTCGCGCTGCCCGGCTGTGATCGGCGTGCCAGCTTGAATTTTCTGCCCGTCGCTAACAGCCAGATTACGCGCTGCTGGCACGGGATAAGAACGCTCATCACGTTCCTCAAAACGAATGGTCAATACACCATCGTTGATCAGAACCTCACCCTCGGTACGAGCCGCCACAGGAACTGGCTCACTGCCATGCTCAGCAGGCATGAGTGCCACAATCTGCTCGCGCAGCACATGGTCCCTATCACCGACCAGAACCGTGCTAGCAGCAGGAAGTGGGTACTCATCAAAGAAGACATTGGTCGAGACAACGCGGACGGTGCGCACACCAGTATTTTCGTCCTTGACAATCTCCACAACACCATCGATTTCCGCGATCTCGGCCTTATCTTTCGGCACACGTGCCTCAAACAACTCCTCTACACGCGGCAAGCCTTGCGTGATGTCACCTTGCGCACCTGCAATACCACCAGTATGGAAGGTACGCATGGTGAGCTGTGTACCAGGTTCACCAATCGATTGCGCAGCAACAATGCCGACTGCGCTTCCGATACGAGCAAGCTGGTTCGCCGCGAGATCGCGCCAATAGCACTTGCGACAGATGCCGCGTCGTGCCATACAACCCAGCGGTGAGCGCGCACGCACAGTCTTGGTGTCGGCATTGACGATTTCGTCGAGCGTTTCATCGCTCATCTCTTCGCCAACCTCGATATCCTCAAGGCCCGGAATGGCCTCGGCTAACACACGTCCTAAGAGACGGGAACGCATGTTTTCCAAACCCATATCCTTCGAGTCGAAATCGGTAATCACGATGCTCTCAGTCGTGCCACAGTCCTCTTCTGTCACGATGACATCCTGGGCCACGTCTACGAGACGCCGGGTGAGGTATCCGGAGTCGGCGGTCTTGAGTGCAGTGTCGGCGAGCCCCTTGCGCGCTCCGTGCGTGGAGATGAAGTACTGTAGCACGGTAAGGCCTTCACGGA
>DAICZM010000019.1 GCA_027311145.1 Ktedonobacterales bacterium | reverse complement strand
TCTCTCATTTGTAGCACTTTCCAGTTTTCTTGACTCGGCAGATGGACAAATGTTTGTTTTCCTGGTACTCACTGTCGCCGCCGCCGAAGTGGTGGTGGGTATGGCTCTTATCGTCTCCATCTTCCGCACGCGCCGTGCTATTGATATTGACGACATGAATGTGTTGCGAGGCTAGTAGTTATGATAAACCTCAGTTTTTGGGTGCTGCTCCTGCCACTCCTGGGTTTCCTGATCCTGGGTGTAGCGGGGCGGGTAATGGCGCGCACGAGTATCTTAACGGTGGCCTGGGGAGCGTGTGGCCTTGCTTTTGCCTTTGCAGCCATTAGTTTTTTCTCAATGCTCAGTACACCGGTGACCGCACGCATTGCCGATCAGAGTATCTATACCTGGGTAACATCCAGTTCGTTTCAGTTGAGCTTTGGCTTGCTTTTTGACCCACTCTCCGCCGTGATGTTGATGGTTGTCACTGGTGTTGGCTTCCTGATCCACATTTATGCTGCGGGCTACATGGAGGATGACCCCGGTTTCTGGCGTTTCTTCGCTTACCTGAATTTCTTTATTTTCGCGATGGTGCTACTGGTGACAGCCGATAACTTTCTTTTCCTGCTCGTTGGTTGGGGACTGGTTGGTCTGGCATCCTTCCTGCTCATCGGGTTCTGGTATCAGCGACGTGCGGCAGTGGCGGCGGCCCGCAAGGCCTTTGTGATCAATGTGATTGGTGACTTTGGCCTGATGCTGGCAATCTTCCTCATCTTCATCAACTATGGCACACTCAGCTATCAGGGCGTTTTCGGCAAAAGCGGTGTTCTAACAACGGGTAGCGCGACTGCTAATGCGATTGCGCTACTGCTCTTCGTGGCCTGTGCCGCTAAGTCGGCCCAGTTGCCGCTCTACATGTGGTTGCCGGATGCGATGGAGGGCCCAACGCCTGTCAGCGCGCTGATCCATGCGGCTACAATGGTGACAGCAGGCGTTTACTTGGTCGCCCGTGCGAATCCTCTTTTCGAGTTGTCGCCTGCTGCACTCTACACGATTGCGGGCATTGGCGCGGCAACCGCTTTGTTTGCCGCGACTATCGCAATTTTTCAACTTGATATCAAGCGCGTGCTGGCCTATTCGACGATTAGCCAGCTTGGCTATATGTTCATGGGCGAGGGCATGCATAATTATGCGGGTGGCATTTTTCACCTTGTGACGCATGCCTTCTTCAAAGCTCTGCTCTTCTTGGGTGCGGGTGCGGTCATCCATGCCCTGGCGGGCGAGCAGGATATGCGCCAGATGGGCGGCCTGTGGAAACGCTTGCCGATTACGGCTTGGACCTTTTTAGCGGCCACACTGGCTATCAGTGGTATCCCGCCGCTGGCAGGCTTCTGGAGTAAAGACGATATTCTGGCTTCCATCCTGGCCCAGGCGAGCGCGACTGGCAATCCCTGGTTCTATGTGATCTGGCTTGTCGGCCTGCTGACTGCTGGTCTGACCGCTTTTTACATGTTCCGCCTCTTCTTCGGCATCTTTACCGGGAGCTATCGTGGTGTGGGCAATGCGGTATCGCATGCCGACAACGAAGAGGACGAAGAAGAAGATGCCGCAGGTCATCATGGACACAAACCTTCATACTACGATATTCGTGAAGTCTCGTCCATTATGAGTATTCCACTCATTATCCTGGGTATTCTCTCGGTGATCGGTGGCATTTTCGGCTCGTTTGCGCTGGTTGGCTTGTCTAACTGGCATCCGTTGGCGAGTTTCCTGGCTCCCATCTTGAGTGGCGTCCATACTGCTGTGGAGCCTTCGCTTGGCCTGGAATGGCTCTCGACTGCCATCAGTGTCCTCTTGGCTGCTCTGGGCATTTTCATGGCGTGGCGGCTCTATCGTGGTGGTTTTGCCTATAAAGAGAACCGCAACCCGCTCTATCAACTGGTTTTCCATAAGTATTATGTGGATGAAGCTCTGACGGTTATGCTGATTACTCCCCTGCTCGCACTTGGGCGTGGCGCGACCCGTTTCATCGAAGGAGCCACACTTGATAATCTTAGCAAGGGTATCGGCGTCTCATTCAGAGGCGTGAGCGTGGGCCTGCGCCGTCTGCAAACCGGTTATATGCGCAACTATGCGCTGGCAATTTTGGTCGGCGCGGTCTTGATCGTGCTGTACTACGCGGTGAGGGGATAGAAACATGTTTCCCATTCTTTCGGTGATTGTTTTTCTGCCCCTGTTAGGCGGTATTGCTCTGCTATTCTTCCCGCAAGAGCAACTTGGGGCAATCCGCTGGGGCGCACTGGCCTTTGCTGGCATTGATCTCGTCCTTTCGCTGATCTTGATGCTCAGCTACTCAACAATCAACACAAGCGCGACCTATCTGGGAACCTTCCATTTTAGCGAAACTGTGCCCTGGATTAGCGCGTTTGGCATTAACTATAGTTTGGGCGTAGATGGCATTAGCTTGCTCTTAGTCGTGCTGACCACGCTGCTGACCTTGGTCTGTGTCGCCGCATCCTTCCGTATTGAGCAGAAGGCGAAGAACTATATGGCGCTGATGCTGCTCCTGGAATGTGGAATGCTGGGCGTTTTCCTCGCAACCAATCTGTTTCTGTTTTACATTTTCTGGGAACTGATGCTCATTCCGGCCTATCTCCTAGTGGGCAGTTGGGGTGGGCCACGCCGTATCTACGCCGCCTTCAAGTTTGTGCTGTATACCTCGGTGGGCAGCCTGCTGATGCTGGCAGGTATTATCGCCATTGGCTACTATCATCAGATCGCGACAGGTAGCTATACGCTAGAACTGCAAAACTTGCTGAACACGAAAATGGATAGTGGCGTACAGACATGGCTCTTCCTCGCTTTTGCAGTGGCCTTCGCGATTAAAGTCCCGCTTGTGCCGTTCCATAGTTGGTTGCCGGATGCCTATAGCGAGGCCCCTTTCCCTGTCACGGCCATGCTGGCTGGGGCGATGTCTAAGACGGGAGCGTATGGCTTTATCCGCTTTTGTATTCCGCTCTTTCCTAGCGCAGCACATGCACTGGCCCCGCTCATCAGTATTTTAGCGGTAGTGGGCATTCTCTATTGTGCAGTACTG
This sequence comes from Ktedonobacterales bacterium, assembly GCA_027311145.1. Taxonomy (GTDB): domain Bacteria; phylum Chloroflexota; class Ktedonobacteria; order Ktedonobacterales; family Ktedonobacteraceae; genus DTNP01. The sequence goes on along the minus strand of DAICZM010000019.1, from coordinate 18,781 downwards.
GCTTTGGTACAGACCGACCTGAAACGGCTGCTAGGATATTCCAGTATCAGCCATTTGGGTGTGGTTCTGCTCGGCATGTTCGCTTTTAATGTGCAGGGTGCGGAAGGTTCTGTCTTGCAAATGGTCAATCATGGTATCACGACCGCCGCCCTCTTCCTGATTGTCGGCTATATTGAGCAACGTGCGGGCACACGCAACTTGAACGATTTTGGTGGTTTGGCAACGCGCATCCCTGTGCTTGCCACGATTATGGGTATTGCCGCCCTCTCCTCGCTTGGCTTGCCAGGGTTGAACAGTTTCGCAGGCGAGTTTCTCGCGCTACTGGGGGCCTTCCGTGCCAATATTGTGTTTGGCACATTAGGTACGGCTGTCGTTATCCCAGCAGCATGGTATCTCTTACGTTTCTTCCAGGGTGTAATGGAAGGTCAGAGTCAGCGTGTGGGAATGGTAGGGGCGGCTTTGCGTAAAGGAACATTGACAGATATTGGCTTGCGTGAGTTCCTCTCGTTATTACCATTGCTGGCGTTGATCTTCTATATCGGTCTACAGCCCGCGCCATTGACATTCTTGTTAGAGCCTTCCGTCATCAGTACACTGAATAATCTCGGCTCTGCCTTTCTGAGATAGGGGTTTTTAGACATGACATTTACGTATACTGTTACCGCCGCCGATTGGGGGGCAATCGCGCCAGAGCTGGTGCTGGCGAGCATGGCACTACTCATCATGCTCGTAGACCTGCTACTGCCGCACGCTGAACCGCACTCGAAAGAGAGTGGACCAGCCAATTTTGTCGTGCTACCCCTGTTGAGCGTGCTGGGTGTACTCGGCGCACTTGTGGCAACTCTCGTCTTATTTGTGGTTGGCAATGGCGCACAGGCCTTCAATCACATGATTGGAAGCGACCAGGGGTCACTCTACGGCTATCTCATTATTCTGGTTGCGAGCGGTCTGGGTTTGTTACTTTCGCCTGCATACCTCAAGCGGCTCAATTTGGTCCATCAGGGCGAATACTACGCGCTCTTCTTGCTTGCCACTGTTGGTATGTTGATTATGGCGGCGGCAACCAGTTTCCTGACGGTTTTCCTGGGTCTGGAGATGCTCTCACTGGCCCTCTACATTTTGTGTGGCTTTGCAGCGCGACGCAAAACTTCGCAAGAAGCGGGTATGAAATACTTCCTGCTTAGCTCGTTCGCCTCGGCCTTCCTGCTCTACGGCATTGCCCTGACCTATGGCGCGACGGGCAATACATCCTTCACGGGCATTGCGACATTTCTGATACACTCTTTCCCTGCTTTTGTCCCGCCTAACTTTGTCTATCACGCGCCAACCATGCTGTTGATCGCGATGGGCTTGCTGGCGGTGGGTTTTTCTTTCAAGATTTCGGCGATCCCGTTCCAGGCGTGGACACCCGATGTCTATGAGGGCGCGCCTGCACCTGTCACGGCTTTTATGTCTGTTGGCACAAAGGCAGCAGCTTTGATCGCCTTTGCGCGTGTCTTCGATGTTGCTTTTATCACTGTGATGCGTGACTGGCAGCCGATCATCTGGGCAATTGCCATTCTGACTATTGTTGGCGGCAATGTGCTGGCACTGGCGCAGGCCAATACCAAACGCTTGCTGGCTTATTCGAGCATTGCGCACGCTGGCTATCTGCTGATCGGCGTGGTCGTGGGTGGCATCTATGGTCTCTCAGCTATTCTGTTCTACCTACTCTGTTATAGCTTTATGAACCTGGGGGCCTTCGGCGTCGTCTCGATGCTGGAACGGGCCGACAACACGGGTAGCACGGTGCAGGACCTGCGCGGTCTCTGGTATCGCCAGCCGGTCTTGGCGGGTTTCCTGGCCTTCTTTCTCTTCGCACTGGCAGGCTTCCCACCGATGTCTGGTTTCGCGGGCAAATACGCGATATTCTATGCCGCCCTGCTTGGCGGGCATCCTGAACTCCTCATCATCGGCGTTGTTGCCAGCGTGCTTGGGATGTATTACTACCTGCGCATCATCGCGACGATGTTTATGGAGCAGCAAGCAGCACCAAGCGGAAGTGTGGCTCCCGTTGTACCTGCACCAGCCGTTGCGGTCGTGGCCGGTAAAAGCAACACGGCGCGTGCGGTAACAGGTGGTGTAAGTTCAGGTCGTGCGGCAACAGCGGTCGCTGTGAAGCCCACGGCTCGCGTGGGGAGCGATGTTGTGCGTTCGAGCCAGGCTACAGAGGCTATCGCACCTACAGATGCTGGACATGACCTGAACTGGATGTCCTGGCTCTCCATTGGCCTTGCCGCGCTGGGCACGCTAGCCATGGGAACCATTCTGCCCTTCTGGCTGGTCAATGTGGCACAGCAAGCTGCGCAGATGATGCTGAAATAACAATGTCAAGATGCAAAAGAGGCATGACTCCAGCGAGGAAGTCATGCCTCTTTTGCATCTTGACATTGGCACAAGTCCGCTTAGCGAAGCTTCGCAATCCCCGTTTTCACGCCCTGCCCACTAAACTTTTTGGAAGAAATGTGCTATAATAAGGTATACCCATCAGAAATGTAGACGTGACCAGCAGTGTTTTAAGCGGTGGGGCAGAGCTAGGCAATTCTCCGGGTGGCATAGCATTTTCTTTCTAGTCATATGAGAAAGGATAACTTGAAACATTGCAGGAGCATCTCGCAGATGCATCTCGCACAAATATCCCCTCGTCACGGACTGTGTTGTCAGGCGAAGGACATAACGAAAACTTATCAGCAGAACCTCTACAAAGTTGGAAAGGGCTGGTTCTCTCTCTCTGAGTGTCGAGAAAGAGGCTGGCTTTTTTGGTCTCATTACAGATGTATGTTCGGGTAAGATGAGAAACGGAGAGCAGTGATCCTATCTGCCAGACGCGACGTGTGACTACACGTATCCTCTGCCCGACCTTGTAATGCGTTTTCCCGACTGTGTATCGTACATTGGTCTAGATTAGCGGACTGAGGAGAGGCCCCCCACCTCGGAGTACATTTTCCATCATGGGAGCCTCACGAGCCGCTAAGTCATACAGCAGAGAGAGGTTGACTTATGGATTTGGTGAAGCGGTTGGAAGAATATCGGGATCGTGAACGCAATCTTCTGTGGGAAGGCACCTTTGCCCAATACTTCGAAATTACAACGAAGCGACCAGAAGTGACACACCTATCTCATGAGCGTATCTATCACATGATTATGGGTGGAGGCGTCGAAACGACCCGTGCGGGCGAACCACGTTATTCGTTCTTCAGCCAGGAAATTTTCGGTATTGAGAAGCCACTCCAGCAAATCGTTGACTACTTCCATTCTGCCGCTCAACGCTTGGAAGTGCGTAAACGTGTGTTGTTACTCATGGGACCCGTCGGCGGTGGTAAGTCTACGATTGTCTATCTGCTCAAGCGTGGTCTGGAGGCCTATAGCCGCACAGAGGAAGGCGCAATCTATGCTATCAAAGATTGCCCAATGCATGAAGAACCTCTGCACCTGATCCCCAATGAGCTACGCGCTGATATAGAGAAAGAGTTTGGTCTCTATATTGAGGGCGATCTGTGCCCACATTGTCGTTACATGATTGATACGACCTATCATGGGCATATCGAAGAGGTCCCGGTGAAACGCATCACGTTTAGTGAGAAATACCGTGTTGGCATCGGAACCTTTACGCCATCCGACCCGAAATCACAGGATATCAGTGAATTGGTTGGTGGCATTGATCTCTCAACGATTGGTGAAGTGGGTGTGGAGAGTGACCCACGCGCTTATCGCTTTGACGGTGAGTTGAATATCGCCAATCGTGGTGTGATGGAATTCGTCGAAATGTTAAAATGCATTTCGGGTGATTCTCTGCTCTTTACACATAAAGGGATTCGACGGCTCGACTCTTTTGCCGATATTGATCATCCAGAAGGTGAGTCACGTGGAGTTGAGCTACAAGTAGCAAGCAATGCGGGACTGGAAACAGCAACACATCTCTATCATGCGGGTGTGAAACCAACAAAGCGTGTCACGACACGACGTGGTTTTATCTCTCATGGTGCATTTGAACACAGGGCTTTGGTGGTGAACGAAGACGGGGTTCAGGTGTGGAAGCGACATGACGAGCTTCAAGTCGGTGACTGGATGGTGCTGCAGAAAGGGCAAAATCTCTGGGGACAGGCCACCACTTTTGCTTGGCAACCCACAACGTCAGCCTTGTCTCAACGTATCCAGGTGCCCGAACAGATGACACCCGAACTGGCACGCTGGTTAGGCTATCTGGTTGCTGAAGGCGATGTTCGCCCCGATGGAACTCTTCGCTTCACGAATGTTGAGAGTGAGTTACGCAATGATTACGTTCATCTCACTGAACAACTCTTCGGAATTACGCCGCGACTGTATCCCAGCGTCGTGCAAATGAATAATGCCGCGCTGGTGGATTTCCTGCACTATATCGGCTTCCGCACGGGGGCGTATAACAAAGAAATCCCCTGGTCTGTGCTACAATCCTCGCGTGAGTGTGTGCTAGAATTCCTGACCGGTTACTTCGCTGGTGATGGAACAGTGAATCTGGGTGGACGGCTTTCGTGGACGACCGCTGCAGAGCGACTTGCAGAACAGATACAAATCGTGTTGCTCAACCTGGGTGTGATCAGTCGCCGTGTACAGACGCGCCAACGCTCCTCGAAAGATGCGTCTTATCGTGATTATTGGAGCGTTACAGCAAGTGGTGAAGATGCAGACAAATTGGCATCTCAGATGCGCCTCTTACCAGTGCGCAAGCAACTTGCTTATGCACGATCGGCAGTAAAACAAGCCCGCTCTGGACGTGCCGATATCATTCCTTTCACCTCTGCGTACTGGGCCACCATTTCGGATGAGCTCCAGCGCGTTGTGCGCACTCGGATGGTCGCGGATGGAACGGGCTATCATGAGCGTGAGGGGGCCTATCAAGTCCTCGGTGAACAGGATACAAACTTGCACATGTTGCGCAGCAGTACAAATATGTGTACCCGCGAGATGGCAACAAAGATACTGCAGAAGCTCGATGGATGGGTTGAAGCACCAACCGGGCTTAATACCCTGTTAAACCCTTCGCAGTTCTACGATCCAATTGTCTCAATCGAGGACACAGAGACAGATTGTTGGGATGTGCATGTTCCCGGCTCCAACACATTCATTGCAAACGGTATTGTCAACCATAACTGCGACGAGAAGTTTCTCTATGTGTTGCTCACGCTCAGTCAGGAGCAGAATATCAAGACTGGGCGTTTCAGCATGATCTATGCCGACGAGGTTGTGGTCAGCCACACCAACGAGCATGAATATCAATCCTTTGTGGGCAACAAGAAGTCGGAAGCGTTACAAGACCGCATCATCCTCGTCAAGGTTCCGTATAACCTGCGCGTCTCCGATGAGGTCAAGATTTATGAGAAACTGCTCAAACAAAGCGCGTTGCAGAATGTTCACATCGCTCCCTATACCTTGCGTATCGCCAGTATCTTTGCGATTCTGACGCGCTTGGAACCGTCTAAGAAGGCGGGCATGAGCTTGCAGAAAAAGTTACGTCTCTACGATGGCGAAGATACGGAGGACTTCAAGCAGAAGGATGTGAAAGAGTTGCAGGATGAGGCCTTGCGTGAGGGCATGGATGGCATCTCGCCACGCTACGTCATCAACCGTCTCTCTAATGCCCTTGTACGGCAGAATGTGACGTGTATCAACCCAATTGATGCTCTGCGTGCCTTGCGCGATGGCCTCGATCAGCATACCAGCATTACGCGTGAGGAGCGCGAACGCTATCTGAATTTCATTAGCGAAGCGCGTAAAGAGTATGATGAGATGGCGAAAAAAGAGGTCCAGCGCGCATTTGTCTATTCCTATGAAGAATCGGCCCGCACGTTGCTCAACAATTATCTGGACAATGTTGAGGCTTACTGCAACAAGACAAAGTTGCGCGACCCCATTACCGAGGAAGAGATGGAGCCGGATGAGCATCTGATGCGCTCTATCGAGGAGCAAATTGGCATCACTGAGAATGCCAAACGTTCTTTCCGTGAGGAGATTCTTATTCGCATCTCATCGCTGGCGCGGCGTGGACAATCCTTCGAGTATACCAGTCACGAGCGTCTCAAGGAGGCTATTGAGAAAAAGCTCTTCGCTGATTTGCGTGATGTTGTCAAGATCACAACCTCGACGCGCACTCCCGACAAGGAGCAGTTGCGTAAGATCAACGATGTGGTCAATCGTCTGATGAGCGAGCATGGCTACTGTCACGTGTGTGCGAACGAAATCTTGCGTTACACGGGCAGTTTGTTGAACCGCTAATCGAGCTTGCCGATGGGGTGCGTGATGGATGTGCCCCATCGGTTTCATCCGCTAGAAGGAGCATGCTCTATGTCTGTCTCTCAACATGACTGGTCTTTGCACCGCAAGGGGCAAATCGATCAAGAGCGTCACAAAGAGAAAATCCGCGAGGCCGTCAAAAAGAACCTCAGCGATATCGTGAGTGAAGAGAGCATCATCCTCTCCGATGGCAAGAAAGCCGTGCGCATTCCTGTGCGCTCACTGGAAGAATATCGTTTCCGTTTTGATCCCGGACGCCAGCAGCATGGGGGGCAAGGTAACGGCAAGAGCAAGGTCGGTGATGTTGTTGCTCAGGAGCCAAAACAGGGCAAGGGCAAAAAAGGTGATGCTGGCAAAGACCCAGGCACTGACTATTACGAGGCCGAGATCTCGATGGAAGAGTTGGCGGCGATGATCTTTGAAGACCTCGGTTTGCCCAATCTGGAACAGAAACGCCAGCAAGAGATGCAGACCGAGGCCGTGCGTTTCACCGATGTGCGCAAAAAAGGTCCGATGGCAAATCTGGATAAAAAGCGCACAATTATGGAAAACATCAAGCGCAACGCAGCCAAGGGGGATGCGGAATTTAAGGATATCAAATCGGAAGACTTGCGCTTTAAGGTGTGGGAACCTACCATTAAGTATCAATCCAACGCTGTGGTGATCGCCATGATGGACGTTTCGGGGTCTATGGGCGAGTTTGAGAAGTATATCGCGCGCAGTTTCTACTTCTGGATGGTGCGTTTTTTGCGCACAAAATACAACAACGTGCAGATTGTGTTTATCAGTCACCATACCGAGGCGAAAGAAGTCACGGAGGACGAGTTCTTCCACAAAGGTGAGAGCGGCGGCACGCAGGTCTCCTCGGCCTACGAGTTGGCTCTTCAAATCATCAAAGAACGCTATAACCCAAACGACTGGAACATCTATCCGTTCCATTTTTCTGACGGTGACAATCTGCCCTGGGATAATGATCGCTGCGTGCAGTTGGTCAACAAGTTGATGGAATTGTGCAACATTTTCGGCTATGGCGAGATTCGTGAGGGCCATTACCGTTCGCCCAGCACAATGATGTCAGCCTACAACAAGATCACCGACAAAAAGTTTACCGCTGTGACCATCTCTGATAAGAAAGAGGTCTATCCCGCGCTCCGCAAGTTTTTCGCGCAACGCGACCCCATTCCTACCCGCTGAGGCGCAAGTGATCAATCGGCCCTTTACGCGTATATTCTGTAAAAGGAGTGCTTGATGATTGATAATTATGGAGAAAAAGCGGAAGGTGGTAGTGATATCGAGCGATTGCGTGACGCCATCGATAAGGCATGGGAGACGGCTCTCCGCTTTGGGTTGGACCCTTTCCCGACGCACTTCGAGTTGGTTCCCGCGTCAATCATGTATGAATTTGCTTCCTACGGCTTGCCGGGTCGCTTTAGCCACTGGACGCACGGCAAAGCTTATTATCGGCAAAAAATGCAGTATGACCTCGGCTTGAGCAAAATCTACGAAATGGTGGTCAACACCAATCCGAGCTATGCCTTCCTGATGGAGATGAATAATCTGCTACAAAACACTTTTGTGGCAGCCCATGTCTTTGGGCATACGGATTTCTTCAAGAATAATGCCTACTTTCGGCATACCTCGCGCCGCATGATTGACAAGGTGAGCATCCATGCTGAGCGCATTGCTCAGTATGAGTTCGATCATGGCAAAACTGAGGTCGAGCGTTTCCTGGATGCCGCGCTCGCCATTCAGGAGCATATTGATTATACTTTGCTGCTCCAAGGCGATGAACCCGCGCAGGATACCCGGCACATTGAGCGCACAACGGAGTATGATGACTTATGGGGCCTGGAGAAGCGAGCAAAGCAGGCGGAGGAGGAGCGCGACAAGCACCCCGGCAAGCCGACGAAATTTCCTGAGAAGCCCGAAAAGGACATTTTGCTCTTCCTCATTCGCTATTCGCCAAATTTGCAACCCTGGCAGCGCGACATTATCGAGATTGTACGCACGGAAATGCTATACTTTGTGCCCCAGATGCAAACAAAGACAATGAACGAGGGTTGGGCCAGTATATGGCATTCGCGCATCATGCGTGAAATGGGCGATATGGGCATTATCTCGGATGCCGAAACCATCGAATTTGCCCAACTACACTCCGGCGTTCTCTCGCCATCGCGTACTTCGCTCAATCCCTATTATATCGGCTTTAAGATTTTTGAGGATATTGAGCGACGCTGGGATGCTCCAACGACGCAAGAGCAGGAGCGTTTAGGCCGTAAACCCGGTATGGGCCATCAAAAAATGTTGGAAGTGCGTGAAATGGAGAATGATGTCTCATTCCTGCGCAACTATCTGACAGAAGATCTCATCAAAGACCTGGACTTGTATCTCTACAAAAAAGAAGGTGATGACTGGGTGATTGTTGAGAAAAACTGGGAGAAGGTGCGTGACGGCATCGTTGCCAGTATGACCAACTTTGGATCGCCTTATATTGTGGTTGAGAATGGCGATTATCGTGGCAATCGCGAACTCTATCTGAAACATCTGTTTGAGGGCCAAGAGCTAGACTTGCCTTATGCGGAGAAAACGCTGCAATATATCTATACGCTCTGGGGACGACCCGTGCATCTAGAGACAGTTTTCGATAGCAAGCGCATTCTGCTCAGCTATGACGGGGAGCGCAACACGAAAAGTTCGCTAGAGAAGTAAAGGGTCATGGCAGGGTGTGCGCCGTGAACACGCACACCCCCTGTGGTTAATTAGAGGGTGGCCCTGGGATTTGTCGCTGTTGTTGATTGCCGCCACCTAGTTGCATCTGCTGTTTCATTGCACGCAACTGCTCCTCCACGTTCTGCTGTGAAGAAATCTGGCGCAATTCATGTTCCAGTGGGTCGCTAGAGCCGGCTCCCAGCAGGCCTTGATCGCCCAATGTCCCTTGCTCAATGAGTGAATCCATGGCGTTGGCACGGGCTTGCATCGTGAGGACTTTATCCTGAGCGCGCTGCATGGCAAGGTTCATCTCGCCCATCTCTTCTGAGATACCTGTCACGGCCTCGTTGATTTTTACCTGAGCCTGGGCTGCCCCATACTGAGCTTTGACCATCTCTTTTTGTGTGCGGAACGTCTCAATGCGGGCTGAGATGGTGCGCTCCATTGTAATCAAGCGTTGTTCTTGCTCACGCAACTGTGCAAGTTGCTGCTCATAACTGGCAAGTTGAGCTGTGATGGTCTCTTTGCGTTGCAGTGCCATGCGGGCCAGGTCTTCGCGTCCAGCCTGGAGAGCTTGCAATGCTTGCTGGTCAAGTTTGTTCATCTGCTGTTGTAATTGTGATTGTTGCATCTCTAAACGCTTTTCGCTGGTTACCACCTCGGCAATCGAGCGTTTGAGATTTTGCAGTTGTTCAAGTTGTTTCTGGTACGAATAGTCCATAACCTGACCGGGGTCTTCCGCCTTATCGAGGGCTGCATTGGCGCGCATCTTAAAAAAATTCGCAAGACGTGAGAAGAAACCCATAGAAAATCCTCCTGTTGTGCAAGATGACATGGCCACTATTATCTATCCATATGTCCATTTACAACAGTCTCATGCTGTAGTTTGATAAGAAGAGTATCGCCACGTTCATAACCATATGATAACATAAACGTAGAGGATATGGAGAATCAAATAGGAAGGAGCAAGGCGCGGATGTTTGATGATAGAAACGAGCCGTTACAAGTAGATCTCCTAGCGGCATCGTTGCGTGCTGATTTGACAGACCTTAAGGCGTTTATGGAAGCTCTTGCCGTGAAATTGGAAGGGGCATTGCCGAACCATACGGGTGTGACGCGCCAGAGTAGCTTGTTCTCGCGTGAACACCCGGTCAAAGAAATTGCGGTGACATTGGGCGATGTGCAGTATCGCATTGGGCGCGAGCGACAGGGGCCATTGCTGGCGCAACGCGCAAAAGTGGTGCGTGGCATTGTGCTGAAAACGGAGCAGATACCCGTTGAGCAATGGATCGAAGAACTAGCGAGCTTACTGGCACAGGAGGCGGATCGGAACGCGCAAGCACGAGTCGCCCTTGAACGGTTTCTCTTATAGTCATCGCGTCATTGAGAAGCGTGTGAGAGCTATTTGGAGGCAGAAAGGAAGTTGGCATGTTCTTTCGCAAAAAAATATCGCCGGAGGAACAGCAACGTCAGGCTGAAGATGCGCAGCAGGCGCAGGCCAGTCTGCAATCGCTGGAGGCGGGCGGATTGCCGCTGCAAGCTCAGCGGCGGTTACGCGAGGAGATGGAGGCGGGTCATCCGCTTTTCACCAGCGATCTGAGCGCGAATGAGTTTTTGCTCACGCGCAAGCTTGGCTACCAACCGCTTAGCCAGGTGATGGGCAGCTCAATTTATCAAATTGGTTGGCAGTATGTACGTAACTATACTTGGAACACGCAAGAGTCAGAGCTGACAACGCTTTCTAATGCACATCAGCATGCCGCTCAACTTGCCTTGAGCCGTTTAGAGCAAGAGGCTACGCTACTCCATGCTCACGGCGTCATTGGTGTACGTTTCATGCGTCGTAACCAGGAGTGGACACAAAATCTGCTTGAATATACCGCTATTGGGACGGCGATTCGTCTGCCCAATGTGCCACTAGGGGCGCATCCCTTTCTCAGTGACCTCTCGGGTCAAGAGTTCTGGACATTAGTGCAAGCGGGCTATTATCCAACAGGGATTGTCACCGGTTACTGCTCCTATTATGTCTCGTTGGGTCGTCGCCTAACTGAGCAGATGCGTGGCTGGTGGGGCAACGGTGGTGCAAATCAGGAGATCGCGGCTTTTTCACATGGTATCTCGCAGGCGCGCCATATTGCGATGGGGCGCGTCTATAGCATGGCGCAGCGGCTCAAGTCTGCTGGTATTGTGGGGATGCATATTGAGAATCAGCGTCAGATTATCGAATATGAACGTGAGCGTGGCGAATATGCCCCCAAAGAGTATTATCAGGACCTCTCGATTCATTTTGCCGTGATGGGCACGGCGATCACCGCGCAGAAGAAAGACCACGTGATTCCCACTCCCAAAATCGCGCTGACCATGACTGATCTCCGCCCAGGACGCTATGGGGAGAATCGCGAATTAACCTTCCGTGAAGAATAAATGAAGAATAAATAAGGAGTATCTGTCTTATGTCACAACCAGTACCACCACAGGGCAATGATCTGCCCGTCCATGCCCGTGAACGCCTGGCCGCCATGCGTACCGACCAGACGCATAGTGGCCTCTTCACCAGTGATTTGAGCATTAATGAGTTTTTGCTGGTGCGCGAGGCGGGCTTTGACCCGATTGGGCTAGTCATCGGTAGTTCAATCTACCATATTGGCTATCAACAGGCGAACTGGAGCCAGAACCAGGAAATGGGCGTGTTGACACAGGCGATGTACCATGCCCGTGAATTGGCGATGACGCGCATGGAGGAAGAGTCGAACGCGCTAGGGGCTGATGGGATTGTGGGTGTACGTCTGGAGGTCACGCGCCACGAATGGGGCGAGGCTCTGGCAGAATTCGTTGCTATCGGCACGGCGATTCGCTCACGCAGTGGGCAACATTTTCGCAATAAGCATGGCATGCCTTTCACCTCGGACCTCTCCGGCCAAGATTTTTGGACGCTCTTGCGTGCCGGCTATCGGCCTGTGGGTATGGTGATGGGCAACTGCGTCTATCACGTGGCGCATCAGGGCATGGGCCAGTGGTTTAAACAGGTTGGGCGCAACGTGGAGATGACTAACTATACGCAAGCCTTGTATGATGCGCGTGAATTGGCCATGGAGCGTATGCAGGTCGAGGCGGTCAGCCTGGCTGCGCAAGGAGTCGTCGGTGCGCAGATTGTCGAGCGCAGTCATGGCTGGGGGTCGCATGTGATCGAGTTTTTTGCCGTTGGTACGGCGGTGGTCAGTATCTCAGATGACCATCAAGTGCCAGCTCCTACCCTCTCATTGCTGCTGAACGACTAGCTAAAAGAGTAAAAAAGCAATCGTATAGATATCATTACGCTCTTGTTTGTGGTATAGTATACCCTTGCAGAGCGTATTTTGATGACCATCATGTCCTGTCTGTGGTCTTTCCAATTGACAGCGGGGATGATACTCGTTATAATCTACAAGATATTCCGAGTGGAGGAGAAAATAAGGTCTTATGAAACGAACTTGGCAACCAAAGCGCATTCCGCGCAAACGCGAACATGGTTTTATGAAACGGATGGCAACCCGTAATGGGCGACGTGTTCTCAAATCACGCCGTGAAAAAGGGCGCTGGAGTCTGACTGTTTAGCGTAGAGCTATCTGTTGATAGAGTTATTGGAAGAGTGTGGCACTCAAACGTGCAGTTCGCCTACGAAACAATGCCGATTTCCAACGGGTGAGGAAGCAAGGACGTAGTACTACGTCGCGCCTCCTCGCCGTTGCATGGATGTCCAATGATACCGCACAAACACGGATTGGTTTTGTGGTAGGTAAACGTATCTCAAAACATGCAGTTCGTCGTAACTATATCAAACGGATCTTAGGTGAAGCAATTCGTCCGCTTTTACCCGAACTTTCCGGGCACTGGGACGTAGTAATTAGTGCAAGAAGTCAGGCCTTAAGTGCCAACTTGCAAGAATTGTCGCAGGATATTGAGAGTATATTACGTCGAGTGCGCCTACTTTCCTCGCCACCGCCTGTTAAAGGGCTAACTGACGAGAGAAGCAACTGAGAGATGAGCAGGGGTTAGTAACCGTGAAATACATTGCACTTGTTCTTATTCGTGTTTATCAGCACACGCTGTCGGTCGTCTTGCCTTCATCGTGTCGGTTTACCCCCTCATGTTCGCACTATGGCTATGAGGCAATTGAACGTTTTGGATTCTTTCGTGGCGGCTGGATGGCTATCAAGCGTATCGGGCGCTGTCATCCATTTTATCACGGTGATCTCTACGATCCAGTCCCCCAGCGGTTAGACTAGGTCGAGGAAGGCAGGAGTATTCTTGTGGGTCAGATAGGCTATCTGTTCAATCTGATTTTTACCTTTCCCATCTTTAACGCCCTCATGCTGTTGTATCACCTCTTTGGTGACTTCGGCCTGTCTATTATTGTTTTGACGCTGATCATCAAGCTGGTCCTTTTCCCTTTGACGTTACAGCAACTCAAATCAATGAAAGCAACGCAGGCATTACAGCCGCAACTTGCCGAAATTCGTCGCAAATACGGCAAAGATCAGCAAGCGCAAGCACTGGCAATGCAGGCCCTTTATAAGGAATATGGCATCAATCCAGCCGCAGGTTGTCTGCCGCTGCTGATTCAGCTTCCTGTTTTGTATGGCCTTTTTTATGCGTTGAGTGATGTGGTGAGAAGCACTGGCACAGCTACCCAGAAGCTCCATAACCTAAATAGCATTCTCTACCCCTTTGTGCCGCATTTCACCAGCTTTCCAACCATCGAATTGAACTGGTTCACATTCATTAATGCTAGCTGGCATATCTCGTTGGCAAACCCCGACCCCACGCACATTTTGCCCGTTCTGGCAGGCCTGGCAACCTTTGTCCAACTGCGTATGTCGCAGCCCAAAGCAGGTGCGACTACCGCCAATGCCAATGATCCTACTGCGCAGTCAATGAAAACGATGCAGTATATTATGCCGCTGATTACCGTTTTCTTTGGTTGGACCTTTCCCGCTGGCCTAGCCCTCTATTGGACCGTTTCGTCGGTCTTCCAGGCGGTGCAGCAGTACTTTGTCACTGGCTGGGGTGGACTACTCACCACGCCCGATTTCTTAAAAACGGGTGGTAAGAGCAAGAATGGCAGTGCATCTAGCAATGGCACGACGAGAAGCTCTAAGGGAGATCAGTCGCGTAGCGAGCAAGCAACCACGACGCAAGAGAGCGATGGCAATGAGTCGAGCGATAGCAACGACTCTGCCAGTACTCAACTTCGCCCTGTGCCACGCACGAGTAGTCCGGCCTCGGCCCGTCGTCGTCAGGGAGGAGGAAGTGCCTCGGCTCGCCGCCGGAGTAGCAACAATATACAGAAGAAGAATGTTACGTCGCATTAGCTCACTCTAGGCGAGCGTGCCGCGTGGCATCATCAGCTCATCGAAGCTGAAACAGAAAAAAGAATGAAGATAAAGGGAGGCAAGGCAATCGTGGAAAGCATAGAGGCCAGTGGCAAGAGTGTTGATGATGCGGTAATCCAGGCATTGACTCGCCTGGGAAAACGCCGTGATGAAGTTGAGGTCACTGTACTACAGGAGCCAAGTCGGGGCCTCGTTGGCCTGGGAAGCCGCGAGGCACGGGTGCGCGTTTCCGTGCGTCCCTCGCCTGCCAGCGCGGTGATTACGCCCGAATTGGCTGATGCTATCCTCGGTCCTGATGGTCCTGAAGTCGCCCTACCTGATGAAGAACTCTACGACGAGGACGACGAAGAGTTCGATGATGAGGATGACGAATATCTGGACGACGAGGAAGGCGAGTTCGATGATGACCTCGAAGACGAGGACGAAGAGTTAGAGGGAGAAGAGGTTCCTGTGCCTTTTAGTGCCTCTCTTCCCAACGCGACTTCATTCCCTCCTGTAGAGAGTGTGGAAACAGCCGCACAACCCGGTGAGATGCAAGATGTTGAAACGCCATCACGCGAAGATGTTGAGATTACGGTCGATGTGTTGCAGCATATTTTACGTTATATGAACATTCATGCAACCGTGCAGGTACGCTCGACCAGCCCACTTACGCTGAACATCCATGGCATTAATGAGAATCTCGGCTTGTTAATTGGGCGGCGTGGCGAGACCCTGGCGGCTCTGCAATTGCTCGTCAATCTCGTTGTTAGCCATCGTACCCGCCATCGTATGCGCATTATTGTGGATGCCGAAAACTATCGCCAACGACGTGAAGAAAACCTGCGTTCCCTCGCTCTCCGTGTGGCGCAGCAGGTTCGTAATTACCATCGCTCTATCGCTTTAGAAGCAATGCCACCACACGAACGTCGTATCGTTCACATCGCTCTCTCTGAGAGCAAAGACATTAGCACCGAGAGTATTGGTGAAGGCGACGAGCGACGGGTAGTGATCTCTCTCAAACGTCCCGGACGTTTGTAAAACCGCTCTCTACGGGAATAACGGGCATTGTATCATTGTAGGGGCGACCCTTGCGGTCGCCCTCTTAATTGTTGTTCACAAGCCATCACGAGGAAGCACACATCATGCTCCCAAATTCGCAACCTTCGGATCCGCAATTTCTTGCCATTGGGCATGTCACTCGTGATGTACGTGCCGATGGCTCATTTGCACTGGGAGGCACAGTGACTTTTGCTGCCCTCACTACCTATCGTTTAGGATTAGTGTCCGCTATTTTAACCTGTGCTGACAGCATATTATGCGCACAATTATCCACATATCTGCCAGATATTGCCCTCCAGGTTCGGCCCACTCCGCTCACAACAACGTTTGCCAATCGGTATACCGATGGTTTCCGTACCCAGTATCTCTATGCGCGCAGCGAGCCAATCCAGGTATCTGATCTGCCCACTGCCTGGCAAGATGCTCCAATAGTCTTGTTTGGTCCATTAGTACAAGAGATTGGGCCAGAGATCGTTGCGCTTTTTCCGCGTCGCCCTGGCCGTATTATCGCGGCCACTCCACAGGGATGGCTACGTCGTTGGGATGCCGATGGGCGTGTCTGGCCTACACCCTGGCAGGATGCAGAGCGGATTTTGCCACAATTAGATGTCTTGATTCTCAGTCATGATGATCTCCTCCCTTTTGCCGATGGCAAGCGCGCAGATGCCGATGCCATCTTGACGCGCTGGAGTATGCTTGTGCCACTGCTTGTTGCCACTGATGGACGCCATGGAGCAACGCTCTTTCGGCATGGCGAGCTACAACGCTTCTCCGCTTATCCCGTGCATGAAGTTGACCCAACAGGGGCCGGCGATGTTTTTGCTGCTGCTTTCTTGACGCATTTGCATCAACACGGCAACCCTGAACAGGCCGTCGATTTTGCGAACTGTGTTGCTTCTTTCTCCATCGAGCAAGAAGGCATTCAAGGTATCCCCACGCCAGCGATGGTGGCGCAACGCTTGCGCCCGTAAGTCTAAGGCCCAATGCCAAATATGAATGACTCTCTTTTACCATCGCAATCCCGGCTACATAGATGTTTTGCTCCTTCACGTTGTCGCAAGCGCAAAAATCTGATATAGTGAACACAGCACTGCACACAGCCATTGTATAAACGCTGTACGCTGTTCTCATGCGCCTTTGTGCGGATAGGAGGACAGCAGACGCACGGGAGAAACTGTATGACAGCACACGACGAAGCCGTCGTTCACTTAAAACGCACCCCGCTCTATGAGCAACATCGCATGCTAGGGGCGCGTATTGTCGAGTTTAGTGGGTGGGAGATGCCTGTTCAGTATAGTGGCATTCTGGCAGAACATGAGGCCGTGCGCACGCGCGCGGGCCTTTTTGATGTCAGCCACATGGGCGAATTCAACGTTGAGGGAGCGGATGCGCAGACGTTTTTGAACTATCTCGTTCCTAATGATGTTGCGCGTCTCGCCATTCACCAGGCTCTTTATACACAACTCTGCCGCCCTGATGGCACAACTATTGATGATCTGCTGATTTACCGCATCGCGGAACAGCATTATATGCTCGTGGTTAACGCAGGCAATATCGCTAAAGATTTTGCCTGGGTTCAGCAGCAGGCAGAACGTTTTCCCGCCCTGACCTTGAGCGATCAATCTGATACGACCGCGCTGCTTGCCGTGCAGGGACCTGCCGCACAGGCTATCCTGCAACCATTGACCGCGCTAGACCTCTCTACGCTCCGTTATTACCGCTTTGCGGCGGGACAGGTCGATAACATCCACTGTCTCATCTCGCGCACGGGCTACACGGGTGAGGACGGTTTTGAACTGTACTGCGCATCCGTTGATGTTGTCCCGCTCTGGAATGCATTGCTTGCAGTTGGTAAGCCGCATGGTTTGCTTCCTGCTGGTTTGGGGGCACGTGATACCTTACGTCTGGAAGCGGGCTATTGTCTCTACGGTCACGAATTGGACGATCAGACAAATCCACTTGAAGCAGGGCTTAACTGGACAGTTAAACTGAACAAGGACGATTTTATCGGGCGAACTGCTTTACAGGAGATCAAAGCGAGTGGTTTACAGCGTCGGCTTGTTGGTATTGAAATGATCGAGCGTGGTATTGCACGAGGTGGCTATGCCATCTATGATGGAACGGATGCAACACACCACATTGGCGTATTGACGAGTGGTGCGCCCAGTCCAACCCTGCATAAAAATATCGCAATGGGCTACGTTGAGGCTGCTAGCGCGTTGATTGGACACACGGTATATATCGATATTCGCGGCAAACGCACGCAGGCTCACATTGTGACTCTGCCTTTTTATAAACGTGTATCGTAGGGACGTGACATAACGCGTCCGACCGAAGGGAGCAAATCATGGCAAACCTGAATCATCCAGCAGACTTGAAATATAGCAAGTCAGACGAATGGGTGCGTATCAATGGCGACGAAGTGACTGTTGGCATTACTGATTACGCGCAAGATCAACTTGGCGATATCGTCTACATCGAATTACCCTGGGATGGCGAGCAGAGTGTCGCGGCAGAGGGCAAATTTGGTGATATCGAGTCCGTTAAGGCCACTTCCGAGCTTGTTTCCCCTATTAGTGGCACGGTTGTGAAGGCGAACGAGCAATTAAGGGACAAACCGGAATTGGTCAATGATAGCCCTTATGAACAGGGTTGGATGATGGTGGTAAAAGTTAGCAATGTGGAGGAACTGAACCATCTGATGAGTGCCGCGCAGTATCTTCAGTATTTAGAGGGACGATAACTAGCGGCGGGATGTCACTGGGCAAGGGGCAACGAAAACGAAATGGTTGTTCCTTGCCCTGGATTGCTTTCGGCCCAAATTTTTCCACCATGGGCCACTATGATTGCTTTGACAATCGAGAGGCCGAGGCCACTGCCACCCGTTTTGCCTGTTCGTGAACGGTCTGCACGATAGAAACGTTCAAAGATGTGTGATAGATCGTTAGGGTCAATGCCGCTGCCCGTGTCGCAGACCCTGATGATAAGAAATTGCTCTTTCACGGAGGCACGAATATGAATGCTGCCATTGGCGGGTGTGTGGCGGCGTGCATTATCTAGCAGGTTCAGCAAGACTTGAATAATACGGTCACTATCTGCCCGTACCAACGGCATCGTGGGGGCAATCTCGTTATGGAGGGTAATGTTCGTCTGCTCACACTCTGGTTCGATGACAGTCAGGGTTTCTTCTACCAGCGACTGCATGTCAAGCGGAGCAAGATCGAGATGTGCGCGCCCGGACTCCAGTGTTGTCATTTGCTGCATATCACCGACGAGGCGACGCAAGCGTTGAACTTCGCGCCCAATGCGTTGAGCGGTCTCCTGGCGTGCTTGTTGCTCGGTGATGATAT
>DAICZM010000199.1 GCA_027311145.1 Ktedonobacterales bacterium | reverse complement strand
CGCATCCTGGAGTAGCACTTCTTCAGGGCTACCGCCGCCTTTGTGGAGATGGATCAGGTAGAGATAACGAAATACACCATACAGCACAAACGGAATAGTAAGGACGAGCCGATGATCTTTAATAGGGCCTTCAATCGTATAAATGCTATAGGAGAGAATGGTTCCTGTGACGACAATGGTAATGATCTGATCGAGCAACGCTACATTGTAGTCTTTCAGCGTAAGCCGATGGTGTCCCGCCTGTTCTTGTAAAAGAACTAGTTCATGGCGGCGTTTGCTGAAGGCAAGGAATAAGGAAAGGAAACAAGTTACTAAATAGAGCCAGGGAGAAATTGCAGCGGCAATGATAATCGCGCCTGCGAAAATGCGTAAGACGAAACCAATGGCAATAATAAATACGTCGATGAGAACGACATGTTTCAGGTAAATACTATAAAACACCATTAATACGATATATGTAATGATGGTGAGTGTAAACAAGATATTTGCACCACCCAGGTTTGCAAACGGGTCTGGAAACGAGTGTAGAGGGAGTTGGAATAAAATGCTCAAAATGCTGCCACAAAGCAGGAGCAGGAAAAAAATAGCCACAATACCCCAACGTATCGGCACTAGCCCGGAAGCGAAAGGACGCATGCGTTTCGTTGGATGTTGCCGATCACGTGCGATGTCGATCAAATCGTTTAGCAAATAGACACAACTTGATACAAGGCAGAAAATTACAAAGGCCAGAATAGTGCGTTCAAGCGCGATTGGGGCGAACAGGCGTTGTGCAAAGATCAGCCCTACAAAAACAGCTCCGTTTTTTGTCCACTGGCGTGGACGCATTGCGCGCGTAATGCCCTTAATGCGTTCTATAGTACTACTTTTAGGTAAAAATATTTCCTCTGGCGATGTTTTACGAGTTTCTATGTTCACGATATAGCTATCCTTTATTGTGGTGTTGTTTCACGTTGTGTGCCCCGTGCAGGCAAAGCAGGTGTCATATAGGTCAGGTAAAAGAAGTCGCGCCCGTTGCCATGCAAGTATTCATACCCTGTTCCTTGCATAGAGGGATTGAGCTTTGCGATGGAAAACTGCTGTTGTTGATGGCTGTATAGGAATGCACGGACCCAGAAAGGGTTGATATCAGTTTGCATGGCCATCACAGCTCCTGCTGCACGGAGTGCAACGCCGAGTGTTTGAGCCGAAAGCGCGTTGCCAGCGGCATAGACCAGACTGCCATCGGCAGTAATACCGATCCCTGAACGCCAGGTGTAGGTACTATTGAGGATTGTCCCGCCCCAGGCTGCACCATCCTGTGTAAGCGGGTTAATAACTTCGTGATTGATAAGTAGAGCGGCATTCTGACGCCACGCGACCAGATCAGTGTTGCTTGTGGTCAGGCGTGGATCAACCCCCCAAGAACCGATGAAGATCTGCCCTTCTTTGGTTACGGCAATCGTTGCTGTGTTTGGACGTGCGGGCACATAGGTGATGCCATTGCTCATCATGCCATACTGGCCATCAGCATATTTGAAACCGCCGTTAAATGCTGCTAGCAAGGCTTGTTGATCGGCAGCAGGAATGATGCCTGGCCCAGTGACGCCACGTGGCCCACCCGGTTCAGTTGTGCCGGCTACCATGTGTAAGTGCATGAAACGCGTGTCGAACTGTAGCATTGTAACAATAGCATACGGGCGCATTGGGTCGGGACGAAGGAATGTTCTGGCAATAATTGGTAAGGATGGAATCTGTGCTGTCGCCGTTGATTGTGTTTGTGTTTGCCATACACCTTCGCCATCAATAGCTGGTGTAATCAAGACATGCAGGGAGGTGAGCGATATCGGGGCAAACAAGGCAGCGGCAGGTATTGTGGTAGTGTGTGTACCTGCGGACGTGGGTGTGGCTTTGATGTTTTTAATCGCCCAGGGTGCAGCGGCTGGTTGTCCAGCGACGTGATATTGTAACTGATGCAAGGTATCGTTGAGGCCTAGATACCAGGACTCAACCTGTGCGGTGAGCGTTGGGCCAAGCGTAGAGCGTAGCATGTCGGCGAGTGCTGCGCCACCTTGACCACTGGCCTGCTCAAAAACAATGACCATCACGAGCATCAGTACAACTGCACTTATCAACCAACGTCGCGTCTTCCTGCCTTTGGATAAAGGTTTCGAACGTTTTGCAAGTGTAAGTGGCCCTCTCACGCGACGAGTGTTTTCCTCAAATGGAAACGGTGACCTCACAAGCGACGGCCTTTGTTGCTGTTTGACATACACAATTTTCTTTGTTGGCGACTGCACGTTCTTCATAAAATACTTGTGTTCCTTCGTCTACCTTTTTATCTCTTTTGTTCTGCTCTGTTTGGATCAGAAAACAGACGGAAAACACTTTAGCTACTTGTATTTGGAAATAAAATGCTTCCATTTGTCTATCTCCATGCATACTATACAAACTGGATATGAGAGTTTTATGAAAGACAGCATAAACAATGAAAAATTGGTACTTCTTTCTTACTCACTCTTTATCAGTATAACGGGTAAACAAGATCATCCGTTATTGTTGATGGGTCTGAGGCATATTTTTATACCAAATTTGCTTGTAAGGGGGAGCTATGCAAGAGCTATTTCGCTCGGGGCAACAGCTAGGACACTATCGACTGGCGCGTCTTTTGGGACAGGGTGGGTTTGCAGAGGTCTATCTGGGCGAACATATTCATCTCAATACTTTTGCGGCAGTAAAAGTTCTACATACCAGATTGGGAGAAGGAGATGTTCAAGCATTCAAGCAAGAGGCGCAGATGGTGGCGCGTTTGTTGCATCCACATATTGTGCGTGTGCTTGATTTTGGTGTGGAGAATGCTCTTCCCTATCTGGTGATGGATTATGCACCAGGTGGTACGCTGCGCGGCAAGTTTCCAAAGGGGCAACGTGTTCCTTTACCGCTGATTGTAGATGTGACAAAACAGGTTGCCGCAGCACTATACTATGGGCATGAACAACGGGTGGTGCATCGCGATGTCAAACCAGAAAATATGCTATTAAACATGCAGCAGCAGGTACTGTTAAGCGATTTTGGTATTGCCATCGTTCAACAAAGTTCGCGTCTGCTGAACCCGCAGAATATTGCAGGTACTATTGCCTATATGGCCCCTGAACAGATTCAGGCTCATCCGCTGCCGGCCAGCGATCAATATTCGCTAGCTGTGGTTGTCTACGAATGGCTTTGTGGCACACGTCCTTTTCAAGGTTCGTATACAGAAATTGCGGTAAAGCACAGCACTGTTGTCCCGCCCCCCTTAGGTGCGCAGGTTCCTGATATCTCGCCAGCTGTTGAGCAGGTCGTGATGCATGCTTTACAGAAAAATCCGCAACAGCGTTTCTCTACTATTCAAGACTTTGCCCTTGCGCTTGAGCAGGCTGCATTGTCCCAAACGCAGAGATCCTTTTCGACGCAACGCTTACCACAGTCGGCTCAGTTCTCATATCTTGTAACTCCTGCGACATCTCTTCTCCCACCTTCTCAACCTATAGTAGCTAACACCCCTTCTTCTGGTTTAGCATCTTTTACTCCAGCCACGCCGCCTGTGGCGTGGTCGCCTTATCAGCAAGCAATGCCCGCACCTGTGTTGTATGCTCCCTCTAGTTACACTCCACAGCCTTCTCTGCATCGGCAGCAGCACCATGGTGTATCCAGACGTACTCTGCTGCTTGCGGGAGCTATTGGTGTTCTGGCTGTTGGGGGTCTGAGTGCAACCTACGTAATTGGACGGATGCAGGCTGGGCAGCAGATTGTACAGCAGATAACGAGTGGCAATGCGCAACATTTTCCACAGGGACCTGCGCAGATGCAAGTAGAATTGACCTATCGCCATCATACAAAACTGGTGTGGATCGTGCGCTGGTCGCCCGACGGGCAGTATATTGCGTCCGCTTCGTTTGATGGGACAATGCAAGTCTGGATGGCTAGTGCTGGATTGACAAAACTTTCTGTACGCAGCACATTGCAGCCACCTATTTCGGATGACTATCCCTGGTCGTTGGCCTGGTCGCCACGCAAAGATGGCAAATTGGCGGTCAGCTTTGTTGATGGCACGCTACAAGTTTTAGATATGACGAGTAGTAGCCGTATTGCTTCCTTAGATACGCGTGTGGCTGCTGTACCTGTGCTAGCATGGTCGCCTGATGAACGTTATCTGGCGGTAGGTGGTAGTGATGACATAGTACGTGTGTATAGCTATCCAAGCTGGCAGATCGTGACAACCTATCAGGGACATACCGATACTATTAATAGTTTGTCGTGGTCGCCTGATGGTAGCGCGCTTGCCTCTGGCTCGAACGATACGACTGTACGTGTGTGGGAGCCATTGACGGGCAAAACGCTACTGATTTATAGTGGGCATAGCGATAGAGTAGGCCATCTCGCCTGGTCTTATGATAGCACGCGCATTGTCTCAACTTCGAGCGACCAGACGGCCAAAGTGTGGCAAATCAAAGCTGGCATTACGCTCTATACCTATACTGCCCCAACCGGTGCGCCTATTGGTGAAGCGCAATGGTCGCACGATAACCAAACTATTGCCGTTTATAACGGTAACGCCACCATTGATTTTTTAGCTGCGCAAAGTGGCAAAGTCAAGAATAGCTATATGACAGGCGTGATCTACAGTTTGGCCTGGTCGCCTGATGATACGCATATTGTGACAGGTAATTATAATAATCTGGCACAAATCTGGCGTGTTTAATACTTGTTTTGCCTGAAAATTTTGGCTATTGCCTCTGTACTCTCTCTACTGATGAAGCTATAGGAAGCCGGGTATCAGGACGGAGTAGCGTAATGCAGCAAGACCCAGTGCGACCCTTCTCTATTCTGAGCGAAGTTGTTGCTGCTTGCTATTGTGCAAGTGGTTTTTGATCTTGTTACCAGAAAAAAGTTTTTGGTTCTAACTGGTTTATCCAAAAAGATACAGACCATTTGTCCAGTCAAATGGTCTGTGGCTGTTGTTAGAGCGTTTAGCTTATCCTTACGACATGGCTTCCCAACCTTTGATGATTTGTCGTCGTAGGTTGGTGATTTTGGGTACCCCATCGGCGTTGAATGCGACATAGGCGAGCGGAGCATAGTGGTGCTGAATGCCGTGAGGTGGTAACGGCTCATGTTCTTGACCGTGATGAGGCCACTCGATGTCACCTAACGCCGTGCGGGCAGGGATGAGCCAGTAGTCGCCTGTGTGGTAGTAGGGGGGCTGGTCATCTGCATCGTTATTACTGCTCAGCCTTGCGGCTGGGTCAACATCGCGATGGAAGAGTGCCTGGACACCGTCTTCAAGCGTCAACCAACGGTTTTCGTGTAGCTCTAATGCGCCATCGTCAGCGAGTGTCGTGGCTCCTTTCGCGCTCGCGTCCATGCTCTGATAGTCCCAGCGGCGCAACATGAATGCTTTGTGAGGATTGCGATCTGTATCAAAACCGACCATCTGGTTTTGCGGAGCCGCGAGACTGATCAGCATTGTTGTATAATCGACGGCGGTGACTTGCAGCAAGTTGCCCGTTTCAAGCTCTAGCGTGTCTTCGTAGTCTACGATTTCTACCCAGTCCTTGACGTTGAGGGCAAAGCGGCTGTCATCGCGTCCAAGCCCGCTGACCGTCACAGTGAGCGTGCTAAACGTGCCCGGGTCAATTTGGCTGGTGATAGGGAAGACGACGGAAGCATTTTCACGCGACCATTTGAAGGTAGCATAGGTAGTTCCTGCCTTCGAGATGCCAGGTGGTTCAGAGTCCCCCTGTTTCGCTGAAGTCTGATGCGCACTGCCCTTGCTGGTTGCGCTTCCCTGCCCACGTGTAGTCGTTTGCAGTTTGCGCTGTGTGTTTGGATCGGGATAGGCCAAACCGCTACGGTGAATCTCAACGCGATACAACTGATTTTCTAGTCCGCGATATTGCGCGCTGGGTGGAACAGTACATGGGTTGGTGTATTCATCATCTTCTGGTATCGGGGTGCGCGCTTTCAGCCGTGCTGGGCCTACCCGACGTGGATCGGCAGGTAAGGTTGAGGTCATGGCTGGAAACATGTGTGCATAATCATGTACGAAGTCGGTCCATATCTCTGTTAAGTCCTCTGGCGAGGCATTCTGGTCATTCAATAGTGTAGCTAGTTTTCCATCTTGATAGTTTTCAACGAGATGCATGATGCTGATAGCTGCTTTCGCGCGGACTTGATAGACGATCTGGGCGCGTGTCGCGGTATCTGGACCCCCTAACGCGACTTCGCGGATGCTGTCATCTTCTTGATAGGTGACTTCGCGCTCCCATACATCGAGATAGAAAAGAAATGCATTTTTAAATCTTTCATCGTCTTGCGCCTTTGCAGCATCGATCTCTTCGTCTTCGATACTATATTGTTTGATCTCTTCGTTGAGTTCGCATAAAATGCCGTCTACATAATAACGTCCTTTCCGTACAACGACGCTATATGTATCGCTACTCTGCTCGATCTCCTTGTCTGTGTTTTTCTTCCCTTTACGGGCTTTTGGGGGAGTGCTTGCCTGTGAGGATGAGGATGTATATTTTTCGATAGCAAAACCCACGTCGTGCTTTGGACCTGCATGAGGGCCAATCATATCTCTGGTAAAGGTGCGTATATAATGGAGCAGAATATCGGTCTGCTCATTCCAATCGGCATCGAGTTGAACGCGCCCCTGCTGCATCAGAACACGTGAGAAATGTTTATGTCGATGAAATGTATCACGTGTGATATCGGTTTTGAAATCACCATTCATGGTTTATTCTCCTCTGTGGTCAATCTAGTGAACAAAGGTTGGTTTGCTTAGTTAATATAGATAATGGCGGTCTCCATGCCGGCTGGTGTAAAATCGGCGAGGCGGGCGCGTAAGTTTGTCTCGCGTTGGGGCTGAAAAAGATCGTGAAACACTCCCATCTCTGACTCGTCGTCAGCACCAGTACGAATTTCTTGCGCGCAGCTCAGCGTAAGTTGGCAGTAAGAAGCATCTCCATAGCGCACGCTAGCGAAACTGGGGCGTACTCTAGCCCGTGTGATCTGGATGGCGGCGTTGCGCTGTTCTTGCGATGCACCTTTTAGGGTGGTGTTAAGGGCCTGTTCTGCGAGGTCCGGTTGACAGCTATAGCGGCGCGGGGTACGTGAGCCGGGGACGATGGAGCAGAAGCGCATACAGCCATGCTGGCGACGTGCAACGGTAACACTACCCAGCAGGATGCTGTTTTCGACAGTATCGATGGCATGAACTTGCACCTGTCCAAAAACCGTGCTGCGTGTTATGTTGAGAATACTATAAGCAATGCTGTCTTCAGATGAGCTCAAGGCTTTACGTTGTTCACTGGTTGCATCAAGAATGCTATCGCTGATATTGAGATGCAGTGGCTCCTCGTGTACCTCATCCTGCTCTACGAGCAGCGAGCCAAGAATACTCTGCTCGATGTTGACACGTGTTCCTTTATGATAGAGGAGTATGCTCGCTTCATCTGGATAATGTGGGTTGCAATCACTGTCGATGCCGCGTCCAGGAACGAGTGTGCAGTGACGAATAGCGACTGTATCAATTGTTCCCTCGAAACGCAGCGGACTACCCATCACTAACAAGCCATCCAACGCAAAACGGCTGCCATATTCGCCTGTGACGATAGGTTCCTCGCGCTCTTCCTTATCTTCATCCTCGCCCTTGTCCTCTTCTTTATCGATAAGATGTAGGATGGGGCGTGTGCGATTGGCGGCACGGATAACGAGATGTTCATTTTCTTCAAGATCAATTGCGAGGCGTAAGGTATAGCGACCATTGTCGGTGATCTCGATGATGCCGTTGAGTGGTTGCTGCTGATCTATAGGCAACTGCATGTTCGTTGTTTTCCACTGTTGCCACGCATCGAGAGCCTTTTGTATTGAGGGATAGCTCGGTGTAGCGGGTGTAGAAATTTGCTCGGCATCCTTGTCTACATGCAGGATGTGAGTATTTGTTGGTTGTAAAATGGGACTATTGTAGATGCCGCCACCTATATCAGCACTGAAGGCGTAGTAGTATGAGACATAGACGCTTTCAGGGGCATGACCACGCGCGAAGGCAATACGGCCCAGGTGTGTGTCGACCGCGACCTGATCTTGCTGTGGACGGTAATGCCAGTTACTCAGATCGGTTGCCACAATGTTCTTTGGGAGGACAAGTTGTGGCTTTGGCTTACTGACTGGCTGTTGTGGAGGGGAAGCAGGTGGCTGTACGGGCGGCTTCTCCACGATTACTTCGGAATAGGCTTGATGAGGATGAGGCTCATGGTGTTCGTGATGTTCGTGGTGTGGATGGTGTTCGTGCTGCTCCTCATGCGTGTGTACTGGATGCGTTGCTGCAACTGTCCAGATTTCCAAGCTCTTACCCTG
>DAICZM010000198.1 GCA_027311145.1 Ktedonobacterales bacterium | reverse complement strand
CTCCTATACTACAGGCGGAAGCGATGCGTTTCCCATCAGGTGACCAGGCTAGGGCAAATACGTTGGGTAGCATACCTGTATGTTTTTCATATTTGATGATTGTTTGCCCGGTGGTAACATCCCACACAGAGACTTTTGCACCGTCACCTGCCGATGCCAGATAGAATCCTTCAGGAGACCAGGCAATGATGTAAATCTTCGGAGGCCAATTCATTTTTTCGGAGAGCCAGGTATGGTCTCGGTAGATCTGAAGCGTTCTGGCAGTGTTGGCATCCCAGACCTGTACCACGCCATCACCGCCAGCAGACGCTATACGCTCACCTTTTGGCTCCCAAGCAACCGCAAGCACCCAACTGGTGTGAACGTGGTAGGTACACAGTGTTGTCCCTTTCGCCTGCCTGAGCAGAGCTACCTTTCCGAGTGTTTGAAGAGGTGGAAGGTGGAGACGTGGGAGATGCATCGAAAGAGGTTTCTGCCTGTCCTATGTGTTGAAGCACATCATTCCTGCTTGATTGAAAAGCATCAGATGTGTCAGTACTGTTTTCAGTCGTTAACGATGGAGTCGCAAAAGGAGATGATGACGACTCGGCTAAAGGCTCGTGCCCAACATCCGTTGCTGGTGAAGAAAAAGGACCAGAGGATGGCATGCGCTTCTCTATCAACCCAAATTCCTCGGCGGTCTTACCAAAAAGCTCACAAATAGTTCGACGACTATCCGAGCGAGGAAACGCATTGCCGTTTTCCCATCGCGTGACAGTTTTAGTATCACAGCCAACTTTCTCGGCCAGATCTGCCTGTGACCAGTTTCGGCGTTCGCGCTCATAGCGGAGTTGTTCGTGAAAGGGAGCATATTTTTTCATAATGACCTTCTTCCAGCAAGAAACGCACCATGTAATAATAATCAGGCCGATAATTATGTTTTCTATAGTTTAACAGCAGAGGAAAATCTTCGCAAGAGAGGATATGTCCTGCCAATGTCCCTTTAATGTCTACAAACAGACCATCATTTGTACCTTTCATGCTGTTCTTCTGTCTCTGCTTTTTCTCTATACTTACTCTCGTAGTCACATCGAACAGGGCCCATTCGACTGTGCTCACTGCCTTGCAATGGCAAGAGCAGATGCAACAAAAGCATAACAAGGAGCACCTATGCACAAGATTCGCTATTACCTCACAGCCATAATGTTGCTTGCGTCATTGAGTGGGTTCGTCTTCCTGGGATCAGGGCTACAAGCACAGGCACACATGACTTCTCATCATCCAGCTAGTGCATTTCTCTTCAGAGGACCTTGTCCTGGATATGGCTCGAACGACTGCTAGCCTATAACGCAGAGCCATGACGGGCTCTATACAGAGGGGATGTAGAATAACTTCACTTGTTCTACATCCCTGTTCTTTTGTGCATGATCCTGGTTAAGCGCAAAAATGTGTATAACCATGACAAAATAATCCCTTATCATCACATGCATCTTTTGTATCAAGCAAAAGAGAAAGCGTATCGGCAGTGTCTACGCCTGTCCAGAGGAATGGAGCAAGATGCCGCGCTATGGTGCTATCCGAAAGATCTGGTCTATGCACAGGGTCATCGCCAGTTGGCCCTTCTTCGCCAGAAGAAGTGTGAGACAGCATGGCAAGCATTTCTCAATCGCTTGCTAGTCGGACGTACTAGTTTACGACGGGACCATCTACGGGCGCCCTATGAATTAGGCTATACAGAGCCAGCACTGATGACACGGCACGCCTGGAATGATCGGGATTTTCGTACACAGTGTGGAATTCCTGACATGACGGTATAGGAGAATATATCATTGGTCGGTTGCATACTCCGAAGAATTTACCCATACTACAATAAGAAAACACTACTGATGTTAAAAAATAAGCTCCCCGGTTGCCGCATTCGCCCTACCTGGATGAGAAATTGTTCAATCTCCTGCCGCCCAACGCGCTGCCGCATGCTCATCATGTTGCTCCTTCCCTACTTACTGAGTCGAACCAGCGTCTCTTTCACTTCCTCAGAAAGTACATGTTGATGTGCTTCTTCCTGAGCTAACAGATGATTGATCTGGTTCTGCCAGTCATCGAGAAAATTGAGTGCGATACCATACCGCTGTTGCTGATAGGCTTGCAAGGCGAGCAATCCATCCATACCATAGCCAGCGTCAGGTGACGGGAGGTGACGCTCTTGCCACAGGGAGACAAACGGGGTTTCAGGGAAACCCGGCAGACGCCCCAGAGCCAGCGTTAAACGGAAGAACCACCATTGCTGAAGATAGAGCGTTGCCAGCGTGACCACAGCGATATTTTCGGCGGTCTCCGCCTTGGCATGTTGCAGAGCTTGCACGATAGCAGGAGCGAGTTCTGGACGCAAGAGGAACAGAGAGATACTGGCATTTTCGACCAGCGGATAGCCACACGAGGCCAGCCTCAGCACTACTTGCACCGAATCAACAACGTCATCTTCCTGGCTCACCGACGTACCATTGCTCAGAAGATAGCAAACGCCTTGTGCGTGCAAGATGGCAATCAATGCATCAATCTCATCCCAATCAAAGCTGCTACTCAACATCCGCTTATTCCTCCAGAGAACTTGCTCACATCACTCTCCTTGCAAGATAGTATACACGAAATATTCTCGCAAGAAGATTTTTTGACAGCAACCGTTGACAGCAACGCCCATGCACTGGCATGGACGTTGCTGTCCTTCCTCGCACACTCCACGCTCAAATTGCGCTCAAACAGAGGCATTGGCAGATCTCTTTAGACACACATGAACGCCTGGGGGCGAACTCCGGAACCGGGTGCGCAGGTTCAATTCCTGTCGGGAACGCCCAGATAAGAAACATCCCTGATCGTGAGTGATCAGGGATGTTTCTTATCTAGACCTGGTGCGTAGAAACACTAGTTCACGCCTTAAAACTATGCTTACACCTGCTCGCTGACAGGTTTCAGTTCACCCGTTGTCACATCGTAAATAAACCCGCTGACGGCAATACTTGCAGGAATGAAAGGCGAGGCTTTGACTGCCGCTATATCGTCGCGCACGGATTGCCCCAGATCGCTGAATGGCAAAAAGTCAATGCTACTGGCATCTGTATGGAAATGCTCTTGCAAGTGAGAACGCAGATACTCGTTACTAAAGGTGAGCATGCCGCAGTCTGTGTGATGAACAATTACAATCTCTTGTGTCCCCAGCAATTGCTCTGAGATGATCAGTGAGCGCAACGCATCCTCACTGACACGACCGCCTGCATTCCGAATGACATGGGCATCACCAATCGCCAGCCCTAGAATTTGAGCCGGATCGAGGCGTGCATCCATACAAATAACGACTGCAACTTTGCGCGCAGGAGGCATGGGAAGGCTACCTTTATCAAAATGATCTGCGTAGTCCTTGTTTGCTGTAGCAAACTTTTGAGCTTCTGACATGGCGTTCTCCTTTGAAATCTTATGACCAGGATATAATGTTGATTTTTTAGATCAACATACTATACTATAGTATACGTCAGTGGTTATGCTTTAGGCCAGTGCCTTGAGGCGGAGTTTGCTCTCTTTGACAAAAGAAACACTATGTCCATTGCTACTAGAACACTGTCGACTATTGCGCTGGTAGGGGATTTTTGTATTGGCGATGGCGATTCCTATCCTTAATGTGGAGAATAGGATATCCTGTAGGTAGCAGGCATATACTTGACAGTTTTTAAGAGAGAGGAACAAACAGCATGGATCCCTTGATGGCAGGTAAAATTTGTATGGTCACTGGAGCAAATTCAGGCATTGGCAAAGAGACTGCCCTCGGTCTGGCAAAAATGGGGGCGACGGTTGTGATGGTATGTCGCAATCGCGCAAAGGGCGAAGCAGCACAGAGCGCAATTAAACAGCAGAGCGGAAATGAGTCTGTTGATCTGTTGTTGGCGAATTTTGCCTCTCTGCAATCGGTACGCCAACTGGCAATAAGCTTTACGCAGCAATACAGTCGGCTTGATGTGTTAGTCAACAATGCAGGAAGCTTTTTTGGACGTCGTATGGTGAGCGTGGACGGCTACGAGATGACCTTTGCCGTCAATCATCTCGCCAGTTTTCTGCTTACTAATCTCTTGCTTGATATCCTGAAGGCCAGTGCGCCCGCACGTATTGTCAATGTGAGTTCAGATGCACAGATGGCTGGCATCTTAAATTTTGATGACCTTCAGATGAGCAAGCGATATCGCATGTTTGGCGCGTATGCACAGTCGAAACTCGCGAACACACTGTTTACCTATGCACTGGCGCGTCGTCTCGAAGGAACGGGCGTCACTGTAAACTGCCTACACCCAGGTGTTGTTGCTACCAACATCTGGAGCCAAGCACTGCCAGGCTTCTTACGTCCTCTGGCTGGCGTCTCGCGCTTTTTTGGGATCACGGCGGCTGAAGGAGCGCGTACCTCGCTCTATCTCGCCACCTCACCAGCGGTAGAAGGCGTCACAGGCCAATATTTTGCAAGTAGCCAGGCGAAGTCATCGGCAAAAATTTCCTATGACCCGGCGATTCAGGAACGCCTATGGCAAGTTAGCGCACAACTAACACAATTCTCTTGACGGATCACGTGACTTTCTGGTAAAATATTGACTGGAAAGTCACAAATTAAAAATGTCAGTCAAAATAGCAAAAGATAGTCATCTAGTAAATTTTCTGTCATATGTATTTATTAGAGGAGTTGTTTCGCGTGCAAATTCCTGTATCCGCTCCAAGACAAGGTGGAGGTATTCCTTACAAATGGATTGTAGCATTGGTGGTCATCTTCGGTTTGTTTATGACCATTCTGGATGGCACCATTGTCAATATTGCTATCCCTCGCCTACAAAATGCTTTTGGGGCCGATCTGACCAGTGTGCAATGGGTGTTGACCGCCTATACGCTGGTGCAGGGTGTGGCGACGCCCTTGACCGCCTTTCTCTCGCAGCGGCTTGGAACGAAGCGGTTGTATCTGATTGCATTGGCGGGCTTTACGATAGGCTCGGCTCTGTGTGGCATCGCAGTGAATCTGCCAATGTTGATTTTCTTCCGTATTATCCAGGGGATGATGGGAGCTTTTATGTCGCCATTGGCGATTACGCTGCTCTATACCGAATTCCCGCCAGAGGAACGCGGGACGGCTATGGGCGCGCTGGGCGTGCCGATTTTGCTGGCTCCGGCTTTTGGCCCTACGTTAGGTGGCTATATTGTCACTTTTCTGGGCTGGCAGCTCATTTTCTACATAAATCTGCCAATTGGTATTCTGGGCATTATCATGGGTATCATCTTCCTGCGCGATGGACGAAGTGAGGTGCGCGCACGTTTTGATGTTCCCGGTTTCATTTTTTCCTCGCTTGGCTTATCCAGCTTACTCTATGGCTTATCCGACGCCAGTACGGACGGCTGGGGATCGTTCAAAGTGCTCAGTTTTCTGACCATGGGGGCAATTTTTCTGGTAATTTTTGTGGTGATCGAGTTGCGTATTGCGCGTCGTGGTGGGCAACCCTTGCTCGACCTGCGCGTCTTTGCTAACGGGCCATTCACCACTAGCAGCTTGGCAAGCATTCTCGTCACGTTTGCTCTCTATGGTGGCTTGTTTATCGTGCCAATCTACCTGCAAAATTTGCGTGGGCTGAGTGCGTTCCAATCGGGCTTGCTACTCTTACCACAGGCGTTCGCTTCGATGGCTGCGGCTCTCGTGGGGGGATGGTTGGTCGATAAGATTGGTGTGCGTGCGGTAGTTATTCCGGGTTTGATCATTCTCACTATTGCACTCTGGCTTTTTACTGCGCTGGGGGCAAACACACCCTACGGCACTATTCAAATCTGGCTGATTTTGCGTAGTCTGGCTATCGGTTTATGTTTCCAACCCTTGTCCGTTTCGGCACTCTCTGAGATGAATGTGCGTCAGTTGCCGCAAGCCTCGGCTGTTAGCACCACACTGCGCTTTGTCGTGAGTTCATTGGCGGTTGCCGTTATTGCCACGCTAGTGCAGGCGCAATCGACGGTGCATTATGCACATTTGGCAGAGCAAGTGACGCCCTCCTCACAGTTGGGGCAGCTCGTGCCGGGTTTACAGGCTCTCTTTATGCAGCGTGGGGCCGAGGCAACAGCAGCCTACTCGGCGGCCCTTCAGGTAATTAGTGGGCTATTGCGCGAGCAAGCGACCGTGCTGGCGATGCAGGATGCCTTCCGCGTGAGCGTTGTACTCACGTTGTTGGGCATTGTAGCCGCCTTCTTTGTGCGCTCACGGCGTGTGCAACCCACCATTATTGAGGAACGCCCCTTGACTGAAGAGGAGCGCGCCGAGCAGGAAGCTGCCCGCCAGGAAGCTCTGCTGGCTCTATAATAAAGGGGACATTTTTGTCAAGTAGGAGGAGAGCAGCTTTTAGAGCTACTCTCCTCCTTTTGCTGTGTTTCTTGTTTTATGGTGAAACAATAGATATATTTGTTGCGTGTCCCTTAGCAGGATTGCAGTAGTCAAGCTCCTGATGTATTCTCAAAAAGAGTCTTATGGAAATAAGACTGTGTTGTGGCTTTAATCATCAAAAGCTGGGAATGCCCAAATATCTTCGCATATTTTTTGATAGAGAGCCTTACGGAGTGAAATGTCATTTTTTTTGAATTCAGGATGAGGTATAAAGATCAAATCATGTGATTTGGCCCAGTTTACAAAGTTCGGGTTTTTCTGATAGATTAAGGGACACAAAGAGCTTACCAGGAGATTTTCTCTCTGATAATGCTCAATTTTTTTTGCATAAGGCATGTCGTTGTACGATTGATTTGTGCCACGAGGGAGCAATACTAGAGCACCTATGCTATTACGCCACGCGAAAAAATCGCTTTTTTCTTTGAATTCGTCCGTGTGATCATCGAAATTATTAGCCCAAATGTGCTCTATTTCGAAAGGTTTTCCCCCTGGACTTTCGTAGTACGTCCGAAAAGTGGTGGTCATACCTGCACCTTGTTCTATATACGCTGTCATTCGCGATAGTAGGTATTTGACGAACCTTTTATTTTGCCCATGCATTTGGAATGATTTCATCCCTTCCCAGCTATCGTTTAATTCGTCAACTTTTGTCGAAAGCAACCTGTGCAACGTTGCTACATCTTTGCCACGAATTTCTTTTACTAGAGAATACATTGTGTAACGAATTGAACTGGCCGAAAATTTGCGGAAATTTATGGAACGGCGAACTACAAAAGTTTCTATATAGCGTGCCACCAAATCAATTTTTATATCTACTGTTTCTGGCGAGTCGAGAGGGGTTAAAGGGGCTAACACATTAGGGGATAACTTTGCGATGTGGCTATGCCCCAACGAAATATATAATAAACATGTTGAAGTGAGGGGATTAAATTGTCCTGAGCGCGCAAAATTCGTAGATAAGCTTCGTAATAAAACTTGAAGTCTTTAGCCACAAAATGTTCAAAGTCCTCAGGATGTTCAGGATTAAGCCCCATTTTGGGGAGATTATCCCGTACCCAGCTATGAAAACGGGTTCCGATTTTCTCAAAATCTTCGTTTTGTGATCCTGCTTTTCCTGGTCGAATCGAATCTGCATAGCTTGCACGCAGCCATGCCTGGAAAAAACTTTGATCCTCGTTGATATCAAATGTTTTTAGAACATCAATAGCTCTTTTCCAGTCTTCGTTCGCCTTGTTGCGTTTGCTAGATATATTAAAACGTGAAAGTATAAACCCTTTGAGCATCTCTGTGGGCGTCAGATTCAGCCCTCGGTCATTCATTGTCTCAAATATTGTATAGGCATTTTCATCAGAATATGCGACAATTTCTACCAGTATTACATTATATTTGAGCCAATCTATGAAAAATGGAAGATTGTTGCCTTTAATCTCTTCTGGAAATAACTCTATTATGTCAGTGTATCGTTCAACCATGTTGATAGTCGTGGCATCATTTCCATTTTGGACAGTATAAGTCCCATTAACAAAGAGGTTCTCCAGACACTCACGGCGCTCTTCTACTTGAATATTAAAAGATTTTACACCCCTGTGTTCAGAGAAAATTAATGGTTCAATTTTCTCGTTTAACCCTAATGTTTTTTGTAGGTTGTTGACATAAATAAGTAAGAGAGTCAGAGAAGTTAACCTCTGTTGACCGTCAATAATGCTACGTTGACCATCCTTTTCGCTTACAACGAAAGAGCCGAGATAGTAATTGTTGTAATTTTCGCCATCTATGCGAGTATCACCCTCCTGGTATTCATTCAAAAAAGCGTTGGTGAGATCTGTAATTAATTGTTCTATATGCTTTCGTTGCCAATTGTACTCCCGTTGAAAATAATCGACCGTATATTTTTTATTTTCGAGAACTGCACATAATGTACAATCGTGGGCTTCAATCTTGTTTGTAAGTTTGCTCATTTCTCTACCCA
>DAICZM010000197.1 GCA_027311145.1 Ktedonobacterales bacterium | reverse complement strand
GTATTTCGGCTACTGCAATGGATATTAAAATCGAAACCACTTCACAGGGGCAATTTCTTGTTTCTGCGAGGGACTTTCAGATAATTAATGGAGGACAGACTACTGCATCGCTTTCAAATGCGAGGTTCCGCGACAAGGCCGACCTAAGTACCATCTATGTACAAATGAAGTTAACGGTAATTGAAAGTACGTTGGAAGAGGAGGCAACAGTGTTTGTTCAAAACATTTCACGCTCCTCTAATAGTCAAAACAAAGTCAGTGATGCTGATTTCTTCTCAACTCATCCTTTCCACATCCGAATGGAAAGGTTCTCACAGCGTCTATATGCAAGAGCAGTAGGTGGTCTTCAGCACGAAACCAAGTGGTTTTATGAGCGGGCGCGTGGGCAGTATCTACAGGAGCAGATGCGAATGACTGCAAGTGAGAGAAAGAAGTTCCTGATCCAGAATCCGAAAGATCAGCTTATAACGAAAACCGACCTTGCAAAAGTGAGGAACACTTGGAATGGTCAGCCCCATACAGTGAGCCGTGGAGCACAAACAAATTTTACCGAGTTTGCTAAAACGGCAAGTGATGAATGGGAGGTATCTGGTGATGGACTTACTTTCAACGAAACGTATTTTCAAGAAAGCGTTGCTTTAGTCCTGATATTTAGATACTGCGAACGTATGGTGACGCGTCAGCCATGGTATTCCCAAGGCTATCGTGCCAATATTGTAACCTATACCATTGCTCTTTTTCATATGCGTATACAGAAACAGTTTTCGGGGATGGATTTGGACTTAATGAATATCTGGACACGTCAGAACATTCCAGAGGCCGTTGCCAACGCTTTGACAGAATTATCAGAACTTGTTTATGATAAACTGACCGATCCGCAAAGAGGAGTTGAAAATGTAACTCAGTGGTGCAAGCAAGAAGGATGCTGGAAAAGCGTTCAAAACATTGAGTACAGGTTATCTTCTGATATTGAGGCATGCCTCATTGGGGTGGATGAGTTAAAAGTAGTTAAAAGGAATGCTCGGTATAACCAGCGTATAGATTCGGATGCAGAAATTATGACTAAGATTATAGAGATTTCTCAGGAGCAATGGCAAAAGGCCCTAAAATTCGCTACGAGCAAGCGGATGATTACGCCAAATGAACTTACTGCTATGCGCATCGCATGCCAGATACCAAAAAAAATGCCGACTCCAGCTCAATGCAAAAAGCTTATTGCTTTACTGGAACGGTTACAGGAGGAAGGATTTAAATTATGAGTTCTTGCTCTGAATTAAAGTACAGTGTTGTGGATTTGTTACTGGTGAAGGCGGTCTTAGCTAAGGGTTTCTTCAAACGGGCAGATTTTATATAAAGGGTAGCCTTTGAAAATAATCTCACTACTTAAAAAACCTATAAGCGTAACCATGAAAATGCTATTCTCAGCAGAGTCCCAGGAAAGTTGACACAAGAAATAGGGCGGCATTATACTGACTCTGAACCGAAAACAAAAAGTGGTTGGCATCTTATCACGAAAAGAGGAACGTCTCAGGTAGCTTTTTAGGTAGCTTGAGACGTTTTGAATAGAGTAGGGGCGTCGAGTATGCTATACTACGCGCATGATAATAGGTGTTTGTCAAATCACATTGCACCTGCCGGGCAGTCATTCCTTAAAGGACAAGCGGCAGGTTATTAAATCAGTGATAGCGCGCGTGCGCAATCAGTTCGAGGTTGCGATTGCCGAGGTAGATGAACAAGACCTCTGGCAGATCGCTAAACTGGGTGTGACTTGTGTGAGCAATAGCAAGCAGCACGCGCACGAAATATTAGAACATGTACAACAGTATATCGAAACATCACGTCCAGACGTAATACTCTCTGATATCGATATTGAAATTATGAACTGGTGAAAATTGCATGTCGTTCTCTCTCTCTTCTCTCTCTCAGCCCGTGTCGCCCGCTGCGACATCTATCCTGGGCGTGCGCATAGATTGTATCTCGCAGCAGCAAGTGTTAGATGAGCTAGATCAACTGGTCGCGCAGGCCCACGAACAACGTGCGCGTGGTGAGCAGGTGGTGTGTCAGCAGATTGTGACAGTCAACCTGGAATATTTGATGGCGGCGCAGCGCAATGCTGGCTTTCGTCGCTGCCTGAACCAGGCTCGCTTAGCGGTTGCCGACGGTGCAGGCGTCGTCTGGGCCGCACGCTATCTTGGTACACCTGTGCCAGAGCGTATTACGGGAACCGATACACTGCCAGAACTGGCGAAACGCTGCGCCGCTCGTGGCTATCGGCTCTACCTGCTCGGAGCGGCTCCGGGCGTTGCGGAAGCAGCCGCGCAACGCCTGCAACAACTTGCTCCAGGCTTGCAGATTGCTGGCACGTATAGCGGTTCACCCGCACCTGCTGAGGAAGAAGCGATTATCGTTCGTATCGCGCAAGCGCAGGCAGATGTCCTGTGTGTTGCCTATGGCGCGCCCGCGCAAGACCTCTGGATTCAGCGCAACCTGGAACGTCTGCCTGTCGCGTTGGCGATGGGCGTGGGAGGAGCCTTCGATTTTTTGACCGGACGCCAACTGCGCGCCCCTAAACAGATGCAGCGCATGGGCCTGGAGTGGCTCTATCGGCTCTATCGCGAACCCTGGCGTTGGCGGCGCATGCTTGCGCTCCCGCAGGCCGCTTTGCTGATTATAGTGAAGGGACACAAGGCGTGACGATTAATCTTCCTACGACATCATCCTCTGAACAGCAGTTGATACCCGAACGCTTTCCTGCATTGATTGATGC
The DNA here is from genome assembly GCA_027311145.1 of Ktedonobacterales bacterium. Classification (GTDB taxonomy): domain Bacteria; phylum Chloroflexota; class Ktedonobacteria; order Ktedonobacterales; family Ktedonobacteraceae; genus DTNP01. The sequence continues at coordinate 5,656 of DAICZM010000197.1, read as the reverse complement.
TTTTCAAGGGAAACGTATTCTTGTGATCGGCGATATGGTGGCCGACGAATATCTGATCGGTCGGCCAACGCGCATCTCGCGTGAAGCTCCTGTCCTCATTTTGGAACTGGACGAGGAGCATATTGTGCCAGGTGGCGCGACTAATGTGGGCGTCAATACGCGCACGCTCGGTGCTGAGGTTTTTCTCGCGGGCATTGTGGGTGACGATCAACCTGGTCGCCGTCTACGTTATGCTATCGGGGAACTGGGTATGCAGCAGGAGGGTCTGCTGACCGATGAATCGCGTCCAACCTCAACCAAGACCCGCATCATGGCGGGTAGCTCACAGCTCGTGCGCCAGCATATTGTACGTATTGACCGCGTAGATACATCTGATGTGCGTGAACCCTATAAGGGGCGAATTATCGAATATATCGAGCATATCTTACCTTCAATGGATGCGATTATGCTTTCGGACTATGAAAACGGTGTCATCAGTCCCGCTATCATTGCTGCTTGTATCCCGTTGGCGCGCCAGTTTAACAAAGTTGTGGTTGTCGATTCGCATCGTTCGCTGTTCCGTTTTCAAGGTGTAACTGCTCTGACGCCAAACCAACCGGAGGCCGAGGAGACACTGGGTATGACGATTACGAACGAGCAGGAGTTGAACGAGGCGGGACAACGCCTGCTGGCAGGCAGCAACACGCAGGGCGTGTTAATCACTCGTGGTAGTGAGGGCATGAGTCTGTTCGAGGCGGGCAAAGCCCCTCTCCATCTTCCTATTCACCGTGCCGGATACGCCAGTGAAATCGTTGATACTAATGGGGCAGGTGATACTGTCGCGGCAACCTTCACGCTGGCATTAACGGCGGGGGCAAGCATGGCGGATGCGGCATATCTGGCAAACGCGGCGGCCTCGCTGGTCGTGCGTCGTCTGGGGTGCGCCAGCAATACGCCAAAGGAACTCAAAAGCGTTTTATGAATAATACTCTCTATGAAACACAGCAAAAAATCTATCTACGCGCAGAACTGGCTACTGAGGTGACACGCCGTCAACAGGCGGGCGAACGGGCCGTCTTTACCAACGGTTGCTTCGACCTGCTGCATGTCGGTCATGTGCGCTATCTACAAGAGGCACGTGCTCTCGGCGATTTTCTGATTTTGGCGCTGAATAGCGATGAGAGCGTGCGCCGCTTGAAGGGCGAAGGGCGTCCGCTCGTGCCAGAGATGGAACGGGCCGAGATTATGGCTGCGCTTGCCTGCATCGATTATGTGACGATCTTCCCTGAACCAACTGCTAAAGCACTCGTGCAACAACTGCAACCCGCTATCTATGTGAAAGGTGGCGATTATGCGGGGGCAAATCAGCAATTACAGCCCGATCTGCAACGCTTGCCCGAAGCTCCTGTTGTGCTGGCCTATGGCGGTATCGTGCGCCTCATTCCCTACGTTGCACAACACTCGACCAGTGAATTGATTGCGACCATTCAACGCTTGAACCATGAATAATGTTCATTCAAATCAGCATTGGTTGATCTGATATGGTTTACCCGTAATGTATTGCTCAATTATAGCGTATGTATGTTGAAAAAATGTCTATGGATTGGCGGGAAACACGCCCGTCAATTTGGAGCGTCTGCAAAATGGCAAAAAAAATCATACGGAACACTATTTCTGAAACTGGGGGCGAGATGCTTGATGCCTTGCCAGTCGCGGCTAGCGGTATTCCTGTTGCTGATAGTGCGCTGGTAGGGGAACTTGTTGTGGTGGAGCAACCCGCTAAACAGGAACCAAGCGAACGTAGGCAGATCGTGCAATCAGCAACGCTGGTTATGCTGGGTAACCTGGGCAGCAGCGTGATGGGTATGGTGCGTCAGATCGTGGTTGCTGCAACGGGTCAGCAGGTCGCGGGTCCTTTCGTCTCGGCACTTCTGCCCGCGCAAACATTCTATGATTTTATCGTCAATGGCTCTGTTCCGGGTGTCTTAATTCCAACGTTTAATGATTATGCTGCTCCAGAGAAGCGCGATGAGTTGCGGCGCGTCGTTTTCACTGTCGCCAATCTTGTTATTCTCGTCATGCTGCTCTTATCCATTGTATTCTTGATCTTCTCGCCACAGTTTGTTGGCTTTCTCGATCAGGGCTTTCACACGCAGCAAGAACGACAACTGACGCTTCAGTTTGCGCAAATTATTTTCTTCTCGCTGATTGTTCTCGGTCCCTTTTCGGTCCTACTAGCGGCGTTATATGCCCTGAAGGAATTTGGTTGGCCCGCGTTTGCCACCACGTCCTACCATGTGGGTATCATTGTTGGCGCAGTTGTCGGCAGTCTGCTTGGCCAGTATTACTATGGACATCTCGGTCTGGCCTTTGGCGTCATTCTGGGTGCGCTGGGTGAGATTGCACTGTTGTTGCCAGGCATTTTCAATCAACGTCTGTTCTATCTCTTTGTGCTTGATCTCAAACATCCTGCACTGCGCCGTATTCTCAAGCTCTATTTGCCGATCAGTGCGAGCTTTCTGGTCAGCATGGGTCTGGTCTTTCTCGACCAGCATCTCGCTTCACTTACGCCTGGCGATGGTGCTGCCAACGTTGCCGCTATGCGCCTCGCCACGACACTCATTCAATTCCCCATTGGTCTTGTGGCCGCCGCACTCTCTTTTGCCGTGCTGCCCACACTCTCCGCTCACGCCAGAGAGGGCAACACGGACCGCTTCAAAGAGACGCTCTTGCTTGGCTTCCGTCTGGGCCTCCTACTGATGATTCCTGCCGCTGCTGGCTTAATTGCCCTACAATTGCCGATTGTGGACCTGATTTTCCGTCACCACAACTACACTAATCAGAATGCACAATTGACGGCTATCGCTCTGCAAAACTATGCCTATCAACTGCCTTTTGTCGCGATGGACCAGTTGCTTATTGCTGCTTTCTATGCACGTAAAAATACCGTCATACCTGTTGTGGTCGGTTTTGTCAGCATCGGCGGCTATTTGGCTGTGGCCTTACCTTTCTGGCAGACTATTGGTATGCCTGCCCTGGTTTTCGCGAATACGGTCCAAAATTCGTTGCATGCAGTGATTTTGCTCGTACTGTTGCGTATGACAATTGGGACTATGAGTGTACGTAAGACCATTCCGGCAGTCCTAAAAATCGCCCTGGCAACGATTTTGATGATTGCGGTCATCTGGGGCCTGCAAAAAGCTGTCTCTCACATGGCACTCTTTTCGCTTAACACACTGCTTGGCTCGTTTCTTACCGTCTTGGTTATCGGTGGTTTGGCCACTGGTGTTTATCTTGGCATGGTCTTGTTGCTGAGAGTGGAAGAGGTGAGTTTATTAAAAGGAGCTATCCTGGCGAAGTTGGGTAAGAAATAATGTCCATTGGTGGGGATGCAATTTGTCCCCACTATGGCCCATTTCGTAGAATTGTGCCCAGAAACATGGTATACTTGACAACATACTTATTGTTGCAACTAATAGCGCATGGGCCGTGTCTGAGAGGCGACTACGGTTGACGAGGTGGAAGCTGTTCGGAAACATCAGCGGGGAGCTTCCAGGGGCGATCACACTCCTGAGAAGGGCGTGTGCAAATCCAGGCGGTAACGTCTGTCACAAAGCACGCCCAGTGATGTAGGCATAGAAGCGCGTGTTACTATTCGTGCAACACGCTCATTGTGTTGTCCTACAATAAAGAAAGGCTACCCGACTACATGTGCGGTATCATAGGCTACGTCGGTCCAACAGGGACCGATGTCACTACCATTTTGCTTGATGGCCTCGCCAGACTCGAATATCGCGGCTACGACTCCGCTGGTATTGCCGTCCTCACCACTGCTGGCAGGCTCGAACTGCATCGACGTGCTGGCAAACTTGCCAATCTTGTTACCATGCTGAAAAATGGCTCCCGTCCGGCCCCAGGAACGCTCGGTATCGGTCACACCCGTTGGGCCACGCACGGACGCCCCGATGACACCAACGCGCATCCTCATCCCGATTGCACCGGTCTGCTGACTGTTGTACACAATGGCATCGTCGAAAACTATGCCGAGTTGCGCCAAGAACTGATGCTCGCGGGCCATACCTTCCGCTCCGAGACTGATACTGAAGTGCTTTCTCACTTGATTGAGTCGTACTACTTTGGCGAGGCGCAGCATGACCTGGAAATGTCTGTCCGCCTGGCTCTGCGCCGCATCACTGGCTCGTATGCCATCGCCGTCGTCAGCCAGGAGCATCCCGACTTGCTGATCGGGGCACGCTGTAATGGTCCGCTGATCGTCGGTTTGGGCGAACACGAGCAATTCCTCGCCTCGGATATTCCCGCCATTCTCAAGCATACGCGGCGCATCATTATTCTGGACGAGGGTGAGATTGCCGCGCTGCGACCCGATAGCGTCTCAATCACCACGCTGGACGGCATAGTGGTCAAGCGCGAGCCGATCGTAGTTGATTGGGATGCCGAAGCGGCAGAAAAGGGCGGCTATCCGCATTTTGTGCTGAAAGAGATTTACGAGCAGCCACAAGCACTGCGCCGTGCCCTGCTGGGACGTATTCGCGATGGGCAGCTCCATCTTGCCGAACTAACACGTATGCAGCAGGAAGGCTTGCTGAACAACATCCAACGGATCATCATCGTGGCCTGTGGAACCTCCTATCACGCGGGCCTGATCGCCAAATACGCCATTGAGCAATGGGCGCGCATCCCTGTCGAGGCCGTGACTGCTGCCGAGTTCCGCTATAGCGACCCGATTGTGGGACCAGAGACGCTCTGTATTGCCGTCACGCAGTCCGGCGAAACGGCAGACACGTTGGTCGGCATTCGCCAGGCCCGCGAGCATGGTGCGCCCGTCATCTCCATCACCAACGTCGTCGCCAGCGCGATTACGCGCCTCTCTGACGCCGTGCTTTACCTGCAAGCAGGTCCAGAAATTGGCGTTGTTGCCACGAAAACGTTCGTCACCTCGGTCTCCGTCCTCTCTATGCTCGGCCTCTACCTGGGCCAGTTGCGCGGACGGATTCCCGCCGCACCGATGGGTGAATTTCTGAGCGCGTTAGAGCGACTGCCCGACCAGATACAGCATATTCTGGACAAAGCTTCGCACTCTGATGACGCGATTGAGCCACTGGCGCAACATATGGCGCACTCACAAAGCATGATGTTTATCGGGCGTGGCGTCGGCTATCCAACGGCTTTGGAGGGTGCGCTCAAGCTCAAAGAGATCTCCTACATCCATGCGGAAGGCTTTCCGGCGGGTGAACTCAAGCATGGCTCGATTGCCTTGCTCGACCCCGAGACGCCACTGATCGCGATTGCCACCGCCTCGCACGTCTACGAGAAGGTTGTGAGCAACATGCAAGAGGTGCGCGCCCGTGATGCCCGTGTGATTGCGATTGCGAGTGAGGGAGACGAGGGCATCCGCCGCCATGCCGACGACGTACTCTACGTGCCCGCCACGCTAGAGGTCTTCAGCCCGCTGCTGGCGATTATCCCGCTGCAACTCTTCGCCTACCACACGGCAGTGGCGCGTGGCTGCAACGTGGATCAGCCGCGCAATTTGGCAAAATCGGTGACAGTGGAGTAGGGCATTTGTAGCGAGAAAGTTGTGGAACACATCAATAAGAGACCATTGCTGATAAATGGCCAAAAATTGATGGAGATAGGGATAGATGAGAAGCGTTTA